>JBDTYJ010000047.1:0-22563 GCA_040005755.1 Pseudomonadota bacterium | reverse complement strand
TGCCTGCGATGCGCGGGCTGATCCAAACTTTGTTGTTCTTGTCCACGATCACGACGCCCACTCCCGGCGTCGCCTCGACGAGCTTCAGCCCTTTTTCCGGGCCCAAAATGAAGACCGCGTCGTCGATGGCGTCGGCGGTGGTGGCGTCTTCCGCCCAGACCGTGACGCTGCGGCTGGCGGTGGCAGGGTAGCCGGTGTGCGGATCGATGATGTGGTGGTAGCGGCGTTTCCCGATCACGTACGAGCGCGCATAGTCCCCCGCTGTGGAAAACGCGTGATCGACGAGCTCAATGGTCGCAAAGTACGCCCCTTCAGCTTGCCGCGGATCCTGAATGCCGCTGATCCAAGCCGACCCATCGGGCTTTTTGCCGGCCCCATACAAGTCCCCGCCCGCTTGCACCAAAAAACAATCGATGCCTGCGAGCTTCATCACCGCGACTGCGCGATCCACGATGTAGCCTTTGGCAATGCCGCCGAGCCCAATCTTGTGCGCCTTCGGAATGCGCACCGCGAGGGCCTTGGAGTCGAGCTCGACCGTGCGGTAATCGACCAGCTTGCGGCGGTCGGCCACCTCCGCTGGCGTAGGCAGCTCGGGCACTGCATCCGCGGCGCTGCCGAACTTCCACAGCCCGCTCATGGCCTGAAACGTGATGTCGAACGCGCCCCCCGACGCTCTACTTTCGGCTAGCGCGCGCGAGATGACTTCGAAGGTTTGCGGGCCTACCGTGACCCAGTGCTCCGGGTTCGCGTTGATCTTTCCGACCTCGCTGTCGCTCTTCCATTCACTCATCAGCTCTTCGAGGCGACGCATTTCCGTGACGCTGGCGCTAATTGCGGCTTTGACATGCTCGGCGTCCGCGCGCGCGTTCGTGTAGGCAATGAAGTGCACGTTGGTGCCCATCGCAACGTCTTGGAAGTCCACCCGCTCTGGAGCGCTCGCCGCGGGGCTCGCCGCCTGCGGGCCAGGCGAGAGAGCCGGGTGCGCTGGAGATGGAGGGTTGCTTGGCAGTGCAGACGCCGCACTTGCTAGCGCGGTGCTTGAGCGCGCGGCATCTGCCAGCTCTGATGCCTTTTCGGTGACGCGCTGATGGCAGGCCAGCAGTGTGGCGAACGCGCCAAATAGCGTCAAAAAGCGGATGATTGATCGATGTTGGCGCGTACTATGCGCGGGATCGCCCATGTCTGCGCTATGCTCTTAGCATGGCGCTCGATCGTAAGGCACTGGACCTGTGCGTGGACGAGTTCAGCCAAGAGCTGTCCGCGCTTTCTCTACGCATTCACGCACACCCTGAGTTGTGCTTCGAAGAACACCAAGCCAGCACTTGGCTTGGGGATTGTTTGGAGCGCGCGGCGGGAGTGAGTGTTGAGCGCGGCGTGGGCGGTTTGCAAACGGCGTTCCGCGCGCGCATCGGCACTGGTTCACCCAAGATCGCCATCCTGGCTGAGTACGACGCGCTGCCCGACATTGGTCACGCTTGCGGGCACAACTTGATAGCGGGCAGCGCGGTCGGCGCGTTCTTGGCGTTAGCCAAGCAGGCGTCAGAGCTGCGCGGCACCGTGGAGATCATCGGTACGCCGGCGGAAGAAGGCGGCGGGGGCAAAGTGAAGCTGCTGCAGGCCGGCGTTTTCGCCGGTGTGGACGCGGCGATGATGTTTCACCCTTTCGACCGCGATATTTTGGCTCATCCGGCGTTGTGCAGCATGCGCATCGCGATGACCTATGAGGGCGTGCCTGCGCACGCGGCGGCCGCGCCGTTTGCAGGCCGCAGCGCGCTGACGGCATGTATGGAAACCTTTCGCCTGATCGACTCACAACGCATGCACTTTCGCGACGGAGTGCGTGTGCACGGTATCATCACGGACGGCGGCCAAGCCGTGAACGTGATCGTGGAGCACGCCGCCTCGGAGTTCACCCTGCGCGCGCAAACGTCCGCCGAGCTCGAGCGCGTGAAGGCGATTGTGTTGCGCTGCGCGCGAGCCGCGGCGCTCGCCAGTGACATCGCGGTATCGTTCAAGGAGAAGGTCGGCTACCGCGAAATGAAGAATAACCTGACCATGGCGCGCCGCTTCGGGGCCGCGCTGCAAGCCCTAGGTCGCCCCGCGCGCGAAACGGACCCGCGGGTGGGCGCGGGTTCGACCGACATGGGTGATTTGAGCCTGCATTTGCCGTCGATTCATCCCTACTTAGCGATCTGCGACGAGGGTGAATCGCTGTGCCACGAGCACCGCTTTGCGGCCTGCGCGGCCAGCGCGCGCGGCATGTCCACGATGTTGGTCGCCGCCAAAGCCATGGCTCGTACCGCGCTCGATCTGCTCGATGACCCCCAGCTTTTTTCGGAAGTTCGCAGGGAATTCGAAGCCGCGCACTGACGGCTCGCTCAAACCGGTGGAGCCCAGCCGCGCGCTCCGGTGTAGAGTCGCGGCATGCGCATTCGGTCGTTGGTTTGGCTTTTGGGTTGGGGGTGCTCCTGCGCGGCAATCAGTGGCTGTGCTGGCGGCGCAAGTGCCGCTCCGCCGGTTGGGGCGCCCGCAGCGAACAGTGCTGCGCCAGCCCCTGAGCTCGCAAGCAGCGCAGCTGCCGCGCCGAGCGCGGCGGCGCCCCAGCCCGCGCACAGCGCAGCTGCGGATGACGCTGAAGCCGCGCCCGCTAAACCGAAGGACGAGGATCCGAACCGAACACGTGAAGTAACCTACGTGGTCGTGCCGGAAGGCCTCAAGGTCACCGTTGCGGGCGTGAAATTCGCGGTGAGCGCGAGCGCCGTTCAGGTCGGTGCGGGATGGGGCGTGAAGCTCGCGGTCGTGGCCACCGCAGAGGACGGCAAGCCGCATTCGCTCTCGAGCCCCAAGGCAGGGCCGCTGGCGTTTGCGGGCAGCGTGACGCGCAAAGGCAAGTCGGAGCTCGAAGCCTTTGGCGATGAGCGCGGCGGTGAGGGCGAGCAGAGCATATTCGGGGACGACCCCACGAAATTTACGCGCACTTGGCCTGCAAAAGGCGCGCGCGCGTTGGGCGCGGGGGATGCGTTGGACCTGCAGGTCGCGTTGTGGGGCCTCGGCGCCGACACCGATTCCCGACGCCCCGTGAAAAAGTTCTGTCACGTGCGGATGGAAGTCGGCAAAGGCAAACCACGCGCGATCGTCGAACCGCCTGCGTCGGCCAGCGCCAAGTAGCCGGCGTAGCCGCTACTTGCCCTGAAACTCTGGCTTTCGCTGCTCGGTCAGCGCGCGTAGCGCTTCGTCGCGATCTGCGCTCTCTAGGCAGCTTTCATAGAGCTGGCGCTCGAGATCGAGGCCCGCGTCCAAGCTGAGGCTGTGCGCGGCGCGCACCGCAAGCAGGGCGGCGCGCTGCGCGATGGGTGCGCCTTCAGCGACCGGCTCGAGCCATTTCAACGTGCTGTCGAGCACGCTTTCAGTATCCGGAAATACGCGGTTCACGATCCCGAGGCTGTGCGCTTCAGCCGCGGTAACGCGCCGCTGCGTGAGCGTCAGATCCAGAGCACGCGAAACGCCCACCAAGCGCGCTAGCCGCTGCGTGCCGCCTGCGCCGGGAATGATAGCCAAGCCGGTTTCGGGCAAGCCTACCGTGGCCCCTTCGCTGATGCTGCGCAAATCGCAGGTCAGTGCCAGCTCCAGCCCGCCGCCCAGAGCAACGCCGTTGATCGCTGCCACCGACACGAACTCGCTTTGCGACAACCATGCGAGCTCGCTACGGTACGCGCTCAGCATCTCTCGCACCTGGGCTCGGCTCATGCCACGGCGTTCCTTGAGATCGGCGCCGGCACAGAATGCCTTATTGCCCGCGCCGGTGAGCACGCACAGCCGCAGCGTGCTGTCGGCCGCGAGCTCTCGGCCAACTTCACCCAGCCGCTGTACGCTGGCCCAGGACAGCGCGTTCATGCGCTCGGGGCGGTCGAGGGTAACGATCGCGATGCCCGCGCGGCGTTCTAGGCGAACCAGCTCGCTCACGGGCGGCCCTTGCCGCGGGCCCGCTGCGCAGTCGGCTTCTTTGCTCTACTGGCCGACTTTGTTCGGGGTTTTAGCTGGGTTTTCACGGGCGGCGCGGCTTTGCCCGTGCCCGCTTCGAGCTTGGAAAGGCGCCCTTTCAGCTCGGAGAGTTCGCCGCGAACGTTTTCTAGCTCGTCGTTCAGGCGTTTGCGCTCGGCTGCGGTCTTGTGCTCGCCCATGTCACGGAGTGCTTCCCGCAGGCGGCGCACGACGCGGCCGTCGAGCTCGCGCTCTTTGGCGCGGTGCAGCGCGCTGCGGCTCTTAACGTCGCCGAGCGCCTGCAGTGCGGCTACGACATCGATCTTCAAGTGCGGGTCTTTGTCGTCGAGCAAGTCTTCCAGATGCTCGCGCACTTTGCGGCCGTCCGAAATCTGCGCCAGAGCGCTGATTGCGGCACGGCGGCCGCGCGTGGGAAAGCCGTACTGGGTGCGCTTCAGCACTTCGGGCAGTGCCCGCTCGTCTCGCAGCGCGCCGAGGCCATCCAGCGCTCCCGCGCGCGATACCTCCGCCCACGACGGGCGATCCAGGAGCGACACAATCACGTCGAAGGCTTGGGTTTGGCGCGTGCGACCCAACGCGCGCACGGACTCCGCCTCGACCAAGTAACTGGGGTCGCTCTTCGCCCTCTTTTCCAGCACCTTGGCCGCTGCCGCGGTTTTGAAGCTGCCCAGCGCCGACGCGACCGCGCGGCGCACTTTCGGATGCTCCGTGCCAGCGTGCTCGGCCAGCGCTGAAAAAGCCTGATCCGAGCGAATTTTGCCGAGCGCGCGCGCGGCTTCGGCGCGCACCATCCAGGCCTCGCTCGGCTTCGCCAAGCAGTCAGCCAGCGCTTCGATGGTCGGCGGGTCGTCGCGCCGGGACAGGGAATCCGCGGCGCGCGCGCGTGAGATGGCACGGGTGGCGTGCTCGAGCTGCGCGCGGAGCATGTCGCCGGGCGCTTCGAAGGTGAGCTCAGAGACCACACGCAGATCGGGATCGAAAGCCACAAACAGCGGTCGCTCATCCAGCCGGATCATGAACGCATCCGTTGCGCTGGTGATGAGCTTCTTGTGTCGCGCAACCTTGCCCCCGCGCATGCCGATTTCAACCTCGAGCTCGAAGTGAAACTGGGCAATGTCGCCGAGCTTTTGGGTTTGCTTCACGGCGACCGAAAGCAAGCCATCCTCCCAGCTGACTTTCACTTTGAGCTCCGGATGCCCCGGGCGGTACACCCACGAGTCGAAGAAGCGCTCGAGCGAGCGCCCGGATACGGCTTCCAGCGCGCGCTGCAAATCATTGGTCTCGACCACGCCGTAAGCGTGGCTCGTGAGGTACTGCTTCACGCCGGCCCAGAATGTTTCGTCGCCCAATTCACGGCGCAACATGTGCAGCACTAGGCCGCCCTTTTCGTACAAATGCCGGTCGAAAAGGTCGATAGGCTCGGCGTAATCACGACACACGATAGGCCGCGAGTAACGCGCGCTCGCCTCGTGCAAATAAGTGTCGGTGTCCGATGATACGCCGTAGTCGTATTCGTCACGGCCCAGGCGATCCTCACGCTCGACGTGTTCCATGAACGTGGCAAAGCCTTCGTTCAACCAAGCGTGTGACCAATCACGGCAGGTGACGAAATCACCGAACCATTGATGCGCGAGCTCGTGCGCGACCAAGTCATTCGAGGTGATGTCCAGCGCGGCACGCTCGTCTAGCAGCACGTGCTCATACATGGTCGTCGCGGTGGTGTTCTCCATTCCGCCGAAGATGAAATCACTGACCACGATCTGCGAGTAACGTTGCCAGGGGAAGGGCACGCCCGTGATGCGTGAGAACAGCTCGATCATGCGCGGGGTCTCGCCAAAGCTGCGCGCCGTGTCCTTCTTGCGCGCTGGCGGAACGTAGTACCGCACCGGGACCTGCTTGGCTTTGCCGAGATCCGCCGGGCGATCGTCCACGATCGTGAAATTGCCCGCTACTAGCGTGAGCAGGTAGCTCGGATGCGGCTTGTCTAAGCGAAAATGATAGCTCCACGGCTTCTTGCCGGCTGGCGTCTCGGACTCGATTAGCTCGCCATTCGACAACACGACGAAGCCGTTCGGCACGCGCACCTTCAGCTCACTCGTCATTTTGATGTGCGGCTTGTCGTGACATGGGATCCAGTGCCGCGCGTCTTCGTCTTGGCATTGGGTCCAAACCTGCGTCGGCCGATCCTTGACCTTGGCATCTGGCTCCAAGAAATACATGCCGCGGCGTGGGTTGGCGCGGTAGCGCACCTCTACCTTGCCGGACTTGGCATGCTCAAGCCCACGCACGGACAGTGAGTCGCCATCGTAGCTGAAGTCGGCCGCGACAAAACCCTTGCCCGTGTCGAGCTTCACACTCTCGATCGAAAACCCGACTGCATCGAGCACGAGCTCGCCCGCGCTTGGCGCAACCCGCTGGAAGCTGAGCGTAGCCGTGGCGGACACTGATTTGGTCGAAAAATCCAAGCTCAGATCCAGAAACAAGTGCGGAATGGCGAATGGCCGCGAGCGCTCGTACTTTCGTTCCGTACCGGCCAGCGCGAAGGGCGAGCCGGCGCTGGAGCAGGCGCAGCGGGAATGGAGGCGTTGAGCAAGTTTCGACATGCGATTCAATGCCAATAGGCTGGCCTAGGTCGCATCGCAAGGGGGCTAAGGGCGGCACTTGCCGTGATTCAGCTCCTTCTTTGGTCGGCTCCTCGGGCGGCCCGTTCGGATATGCTCTAAGCTAAAAAACGTGGCGACCACGTTGACGCTCACCGGCGAAGTCGAGCGCGTCACCTACGAAAACGAGGCGACGAGCTTCCGGGTGATCCGCCTCGGGTCTGTGGAAGGCGCAGGCGCGCGGCGTTCTGCGCTGCCCGTAGTCGGCACGTTCCCAGCAGTTGGCCCGGGCACGCGCGTGCGTGTGACGGGGGATTTCGTCAATGACGCCAAGCACGGTGAACAGTTCCGCGTCGAAACCCTGATCCCGATCGCGCCGAGCACGCTGACCGGTCTCGAAAAATATTTGGGCTCGGGGTTGATTCACGGCATTGGGCCCGGCTTCGCCAAGCGCATCGTCGCGACCTTCGGCTTAGACAGCTTGAATGTGCTCGACCAAACACCTGAGCGCTTGAGTGAGGTGAGCGGCATCGGTGCGCGCCGGATAGAAGAGATAAAAAAAACCTGGGCCTCGCAGCGCTCGATCAGCAACATCATGCTGCTGCTGCAAACGCACGGCGCATCCCCCGCGCTGGCGGCGCGCATCTTCAAGCAGTACGGGGAAAAGGCAGCCAGCATTCTGCAGCAGAACCCGTATCGCTTGGCGTTGGATGTGCGCGGCGTGGGTTTCAAAACTGCGGACCGCATTGCGCTTTCCTTGGGCATTTCTGGGGACCATCCCGAGCGCGCGCAAGCCGGCGTGATGCACGAACTCGGCGTGCTTTCGGAGCAAGGGCACGTAGTCGTTCCGCGCGAAGTGATCGCGGAGCGCGCTTCGGCGATGCTCGAAATCGATGTGGGCCACGTGCAGGCCGCGCTCGAGGCGCTGTGGGCAGCGGAGCGCGTGGTGATTGAACAGGGCGGCGTGTACCTGCGCTGGTTACATGACGCTGAGGTCGCCGTGGCCGCTGGCTTGGGGCGCCTGCTTGCGAACCCGGGCAAAGAGTTGGGCGGGCTGGAAGCAGCTCTGCGCGGTTTCGAAGAGCGCGCAAAAATTGAGCTCGCCCCTGGCCAGCGCGCGGCCGTCGAAGCCACTGCCAAGCACAAGGTCGTGGTCATCACGGGCGGGCCCGGCGTAGGCAAAACCACCATTGTGCGTGCGATCTTGAATGTGCTGGCTCACTCACGGCTGCGCGTGAAGCTGGCGGCGCCCACCGGGCGGGCGGCCAAGCGGCTCAGTGAATCCACGGGGCTCGAGGCGAGCACATTGCACCGCCTGCTCGCATTCGATCCGCGCCAAGGCCAATTTCAGGTAGACGCGGCCAACCCCATCGAGGCGGACGTGGTCATCGTGGATGAAGCATCCATGATCGACGTGCCGCTGGGCGCCGCGCTGATCGGCGCGCTACCCACCGCCGCGCGCTTGATCGTCGTCGGTGACTCCGACCAGCTGCCGTCCGTTGGCCCGGGCGCCTTGTTGCGTGACTTGATCGACAGCGGCGCCATCCAAACCGTGCGTTTGAACGAAATTTTTCGGCAAGCCGGTCAGAGCCGGATCGTGATCAACGCGCATCGTATTTTGACCGGGGAAATGCCAGAAAGCGCCGAGGCGGACGCACCGAACGCGGATTTTTTCGTGGTCCCGCGGCGCACGCCGGAGGAAGCGGCCGAGTTGGTGCGTGAGCTCGTGGTCACGCGCATCCCGCGTCGGTTTGGCTTCGACCCCAAACGCGATGTGCAGGTGCTGACGCCGATGCACCGCGGGCCCGTCGGGACCATCGCGTTGAATGAAATGTTGCAGGCCGCGCTCAATCCAGAAGGTCCCGCCCTGGAATCCCGCGCTCAGAAGCTACGTTTGGGCGATAAAGTCATGCAAACGCGCAATGACTACGAGCGGGAGGCCTTCAACGGCGACATCGGTGTAGTCAGTTCCGTCGATCTGGAAGAACGTAAACTCACCGTTCGTTTCGAGCAGCGCGAGGTCGAGTACGATGACCCGAGCCTTGCTTCGCTGACGCTGGCTTACGCTACCAGCATTCACAAGAGCCAGGGCAGTGAGTACCCAGCAGTGGTGATCCCGCTGCTCACTTCCCACTTCGTCATGCTCTCGCGCAACTTGGTGTACACCGCAGTGACGCGCGCAAAGAAGCTGTGCGTGCTGGCCGCCGACCCACGTGCGATTCGCCTGGCGCTCGCTGAAACGCGGCGCGAGGAACGCATGACGCGCCTCGCCGACCGCCTGAGGGCGCTGCGTTAGGCCACGCGCTACGCCTGCCCAACGGTGTGCTGCGCCGCTTCGTCACCGACGAGCCAGAACGCGGGCCGGCTAAGCTGTGCGCGTTCTGTCAACCGCGCGCTAACGCAAAGAAGGATCGCCCGACGGCTTCTTGATGTGTGCACTCGCGTCCACGCCCGACAACACTTCCACGTTGATGCCGTCAGAAAGGCCGAGCTTTACCGCGCGGCGCTCGAAGTGCTGGGGCTTGGTTTCCACCTCCACGAAGGTTTCGCCTTTGTCGAACAGGACCACGCTTTCGCTGATGGATAGCGCGTGGTCGCGGCGTTCCAAGATGATATCCGCGTTCGCGCTGTAGTTGGCGCGGATCGTGACCCCGTCCTTCAAATGGAGCGCGGCCTTTACTTCGAACTCGATTGTTCCGTCTTTTTCCACCCCCTTGGGTGCAATGTACTCGAGCGTGCCCTCGAAGTGCTCGCTACCTAGGGCGCCGACAGCGATCGCGACCGGCATGCCCGCGCGGATCTTCCCGACTTCGGATTCATCGACGCGCCCGTCGAAAATCATGTCTCTCATGTCCGCCACGGAGGCAATGGTCGTGCCTTCATTGAAGGTGTTGGCCTCGATCACCGATGCGCCCTCCTTGACCGGCACGTCCAAGACCGTGCCTTCCGCGGTCGAAATGACCACGTTGGCGACGCGCGTCGAAAGCTTGGACGTGCCCTGAATCAGCAGATCTCGATTGCTTTCTGCTGCGTCGAGCTCTGCTTTACGGAGTTGGGCCGCGAGCTGATATTGATTGTTCTCCGTTTGAGAGATGAGATTTTGGGCGAACAGTTGCTGAAAACGCTCAGCCTCGCTGTGTGCGTTCAGGTAGCTGAGCTGTGCTTGGCGCACTTTCGCTTCCGCGGCATCCACCTGCACCATGTTGGGCATGATGCGAATCTTGGCCACGAGGGCGCCGTTCTTCACGGTTTGCCCGGGCTGAACCAAGAGCTTCTCAATCACCCCGGAGACGTGGGGCTTGATGGTGACTTCACGCCGCGGCACGAGCGCCCCGGGTGCGACCGTTTTCTTCACGATATCCATCACTACCGGCTGTACCGTCTGGTACACGATCGGCTGCGCTTCCGATTTGCGATACAAGAAGACCAACGTCAGGGCGAACGCGATGAGCACCGAGGCACTCAGCAAAACAGGGAACGCGCGACGCATTATTCGGCCCTCAGTGCTTCAACGGGGTGAACGCGGGCGGCAAGGCGCGCCGGCACAATCGCCGCCACGGCGCCCGCCACAATCTGGATCAGCACGGCGGTTAGCGCTATTTTTAGACTAATTTCAGGCTGGCTGAGCGGCGCGTTCGGCACGTGGCTCACGGCTCGGCCCGCTAACTCGAGCCCGAATACGCCGGCCACCACTCCGCAATAGCCCGCCAAGGTGGTCAGCAACACGCCCTCTCCCACGACCAGCGCCACGATGGATGCGGGCGTCGCGCCCAGCGCTTTTCGCACGCCGATTTCCTTCGTGCGCTCCTTGACGATGATGAGCAAGATGTTGCTCACCCCGAGCATGCCCGCAAATAGTGTGAGCGTACCGACGAACCACACGAACTTGCGGATGCCGCGGAACAGCCCCTGAAGTTGCTCGAATTTCCGGGCGGCGTTGTACGAGCCGATGGCGTTCGAGTCATCCGGGTGAATGCGATGCCCGCTCATGATTGCGCGGCGCACGCGCTCTTCGACCACGGCGGCGGGCAGCGAGCGCACGGCGGTGAGCGCAAACCAACCGACCTTGTTCTTCAGGTTGAAGGCGGTTTGAAAGGTCGAAAAGGGCACGTACACGGAAGACATTAGATGATCGCCGTCGTCACCGGTCTTCAAAGTCCTGATCACGCCCACGACTTGGAAATAAACACGCTTTACCTGCAGGTATTTGCCGAGCGGGTCAACGTCCCCGAACATCGCCTTTCGCACTTCATCGCCAATCACGACGACTTTACGCTCTTCGGCCATGTCACGCGGGTTGATGAAACGGCCACTCGTGAGGATCAGCGGCTCCACGTACTGAAACTCCGGGCTATCCCCCATCACGTTGAAGGCGCCTTTCTTGGCGCCGTAGCTGACGTTTTGTGCTTCCCGCCAATTGCCCAGCTGCAACCGCGGCGCGACGTGCTCCACGCCTTTGGTGCGCGCGACCGCGGCGATGTCGGCGTCCACGAAATGCACGTACCGACCCGGTTGTAAGCCCTTGTACGGCATGGACGTGCGCTGCGACCAAACGTACACGCTGTAGTTGGTGAGCCCGCTCAGGTTGTGAATTACCCCGCGCTCCAGGCCATTACCAATGCCGAGCATCATGATCAACATGAACACACCCCAGAACACACCCAGGGCGGTCAAAAGTGCGCGCAGCTGATTGCTGCGCAAGGTGGCCCACACCTCTTGCCAGGCGTCCAAATCAACCACGCAGCGCCTCGATTGGGTTCACGTGGGCGGCGTGGCGCGCCGGGAAGAAGCCGGCGAGCGCGCCACTGAACACGAGCAGGGCGCTCGCGACCAGCGCCACGCGCAAATCCACATCCGGCTGGCGCAAATAGGGCACGTCCTTCAAGTAGCGCGCGCCCAGTTCGACCACGAAAACGCCGGCAATCAGCCCGCAATACCCGGCCGTGGCCGTAACGACGACCGCCTCGCCGATGACCAGGGCAATGATCGACCAAGGCGGCGCGCCGAGCGCCTTGCGAATGCCGATCTCGCGCGTCCGTTCCTTCACCGAAATGAGCATGATGTTGCTCACTCCGACCATGCCGGCGAGCAGCGTTCCAATGCCGACGATCCACACGAAGACCTGAATCCAAACGAAGACGTGGTTCACGCGTTCGAACTCTTCGACGTTGTTTTGTACGTGGAGAGCGCGCCGATCGGCCGGTGAAACGCCGTGGCGCGCGGCCACGAGGCGGAGCAAATTGTCCGCCAAGGCCTTGCTCTGCGCGATGGTCGCGTCACCGATGGTGAACATGATTTGGTGCACGCGGCCGGGCTGGTTGTACACGAGCTGCGCCGTGGTAATCGGTACGTAGATCTTCTTCAGCTCGGCCTCGCCTCCTACGTCCTCGAAGACGCCCACCACCTTGTAGGATACCCCGCGAATCTTGAGGTATTCACCGAGCGGGGCGCGCCGCCCGAACAAGAAATCCACCACCTTCGAGCCGATTACGCACACTTTTCGGCGCTCGCTCAGGTCGGTATCGTTCAAGAAACGACCCTGGGTGATGATGGTTTTTTCGAGGTATTGATGGCCCGGATGAGTGCCGCGAATGTCGAACGCGGAGTGCTTCGCGCCATAGCTGACGATGAATTCGCCAAACAAGTAGAAGCGCGCGCTGATGTGCTCGACGCCCGGCAGCGAGCGCAAAATGGCGTCGTAATCGTCGTTCATCAGCTTCACCTCGCGGCCGGGGCCGCGCCCAGCGAAGGGTAGCGACGTTTTTCCAGGATACAGCCAGAGGGAATTCACCGCGTCATCGCGAAACTCGTACGCAGCGCCATTCTGTAGCCCGCGACCCGCGCCCAGCAAGACCACCAACATGAGCATGCCCCAAGCAACGCTGAGCGCCGTCAACGCAGTGCGTAGCTTGTTGCGCTGCAAGGTGGCGAAGATCTCTTGCAACGCATCGAGACCGGGCATCACGCTACCTTTCCGTCTTTCATACGAATGATACGCTGAGTGCGCTCGGCGATGTCCGGTTCGTGCGTGACGATGACGACGGTCATGCCACTCTCGTTCACGTCGCGAAACAGATCCATGAGCTGATAAGACGTCGTGGTGTCGAGCGCGCCCGTGGGCTCATCGGCCAGAATCAGCTCGGGCTTCGTGATCAACGCGCGCGCCACGGAAACGCGCTGCCGCTCGCCACCGGAGAGCTCGTTCGGTAGATGCGTGGCGCGGTCTTTGAGCCCGACGCGATCCAGATATTCCAGCGCAATGCGGTTCCGCGCGCGCCGCGACACGCCTTGGTAGTACAGCGGTAGCGCGACATTTTCCTGCGCGGTCTTGAACGCGAGCAGGTTGAAAGATTGGAACACGAACCCGATGAAGCGATTCCGATAGTGCGCGGCTTCCTTTTCAGACAGACCGCGCACTAGGCGCTCGCCCAAGAAATACGAGCCGCTGTCGTAGTCGTCTAAAATTCCGAGAATGTTCAGCAGCGTGCTCTTGCCGGAGCCCGAAGAGCCCATGATCGACACGAGCTCGCCCCGCTCTACCCTCAAATCGACGTCGCGCAGGACGTGCAACGGGGCCTCCCCCCCGCGGTACGACTTGTTGAGCTGCTCGAGGCGAATCATCGCGCTCGCGTAGCATAGCAGTACGCAGCAGAACGCCGCCGGCGGCGGCCCGCGAACGGATTGCCCGCGGGGAATTCAGTTAATCTGAAAGCTCTTCGCGACGGTGACCGGTGCACCGCTGAACGGCGGTACGTGCGCTTTGTGAAACCCGGATGCGACGCAGCCCCCGACGGACGTGCCGGCGTAGCTTCCGCCAGCTACCGTAGCGGTCGTGACGCGGCCGCTCGGAGCGAAAGTCACCGTGGCCTTGCCAGCGCCCGTCGGACCGCCGGGTTTCTTGCATGCGTTGGCGGACATGGATGCCGCCGTTAGCGCGGAGATTGCGGAGGACTTGCTGAAGGGCGGCAAATCCGACGCGCCGGCGGGGACCGGCTCCTCCTTCTTCTTGCTTTCGGCGGGCGCGGTACTGCCGGTCTTCGTCACGCTGGTCGGAGCCTTGTCAGCGTGCTTCGTGGCGTCCGGCACTGCGCTGGCAGCCGTCGCGGGGCTAGAGCTCGGCGCTGCACTGGCAATCGCTTCGGCTCTTGGCTCGGTGGACGGCGCATGCGCCTCTTCCTTCTTGGCCTCGGTTGCCGGCAGGGTTTCGGGCGCGGGGGTAGCGCTGGCGCTCGCAGAGCTATCCGCGCTTGGCGCGCTGTCATCGTGTTTGCGACCGAGCAGGAGCGCGAGCAAGAGACCGATGATCACGATGCCGCCACCGGCGCCGAGCAACAGCACGAGCTTGTTGTCCAGTGGTCGCGTCGCGGTGGGCGGTGCGCCCGCGGCAACCTGCGCAGCGGTGGCGGGTGGGGGTGGGGGCGGCGCAGCGGGGGCCGCCAATAACGCCTGATTGTCTGCACCGAATAACGCCGGCCCGCCCAGGTTCATCAACCCGTTGCCCGCGCCCATCCCGAACGGATCATCCGGGTTGGAGATCTGTTGCTGACGACCGGCGCCGGCCGGTGCTTTCGGCGCCTGCGGGGATGATTTTGCGGCCGGGGCACTCGGCGAAAAGCCTGCCTTCAGTGCGTCCAGCGAGAACAACACGGAGTTCTCGTTGCGCGCGCCGGTCATGCTGCCGTCCCCGTATGCGGACGTGCCAGCCTGCGGAATCACGGGCGCACTGGTGGCGATCTCTTCTTCGGCGCCAGCGGTGTCCGCGCCGCCGAACAGATCGTGAGTATTGTCCGGTTGAGACGGCGAGCGTGCCGCTGGGCGGCCGAGGGCACCCGATTGATTCGGCGCGTTGAAGAAGGGCGTCGCGTTGTGCGCAGCGGTGCCCGGCGCGTCCGCGGCGGGTGCAGGCCCGAGCAGCGGCGCAAGCTCCGATTCGAGCAGCGGCACCCAATCGGCCATGCCGTCTTTCCAGACGAAGGCGTCTACGGTGACGAGACCGGAGCCGTAACCTTGGATGATTTCCTCGACGCTCATGGTGCGCGAGTCAGTGTCGCTCAAATTCACGGACCAAATCACGGGGGCCTCCGCGGGCTCTAGTGCAGCGTCGGTCTCAGCGTCGGAGATGCTCGGCGCGCCGCCGTGCTGTCCATCCACTACGATCGGGGTGCCGCAACCTTTGCAGCGGATCTTGACCTTCCTGCCCCGGACCTTGTCGTCGGCGATCGTGTATTTCGCGCCGCACGCTTCGCAGGCTATCTTCATCGAACCGCAACCTTAGCAAACTCTGCTCCATTGACGCTACAACGGCAACGCGCTTACCGAAGCGTTTTCGCGTCTGGCGCGTTTTGCGCGCAAGCCTCAATTTACGGGCACGAGCGCCGCGCCGCAGCCGCCACAGAATTGGCTGTCTCCACCGTATTGCTTGCCGCACACGGGGCAAATTTTCTTGGTGATCAGGGCATCAGGGTTGCGAATACCGGCTTGCATGGCTGCCGGCAGCAACTCTTCACCGTGCTTGGGACAGCTCAAAACTCCCGGATCATAGCCCTGACCGCAGATCGGGCACACGCCGCCGCTCGGCCCGGTCGGCTCCGCGTTGGCGCGCGCGGCAACCAGGCGATTGCCGTCATTGGGGCAAAAGGCAGCCTCCGGCGGATACTCCTCACGGCAAGTCGGGCAGATCTTGGCCAGGGGTGCGAGCCCGATTGGCGTTAGCGCCGGGGAAAAGCGCACGCGTGGGGTGCGGCTTTCCGACGGAGGCGGCAGCGCCTTACGACGGCTGCGCTGCACGAGCACGAAGCCGAGCAAACCCAGGACCAACGCAGTGCCTCCCACGACGCCTACGAACAGCACGCGGCGGCGTTGTGAGTCATCCACCGTAACGACGCTGCCGCCCCCGAGCGACATGGTGGCGATTCGCGCCACGGCCGCGTCGTTCGACTCACCCTCCGCATTCAGCCCTTTTTGTGCCAGTAGGGCGTCGTAACGTTGCTGCGAAGCAATATCCACCACCACGCGCGCCGCCCGACCTGCAAAGCTTACCTGTAGGTCTACGGTCGACTCAGCAGCGCTGTCCGGAACGTGCACCCGGCCGGGGCCGCTCAACTCGAGCTCCGCGTGCTCGCTCACCACCTTCCATGTGGGTGATGCTGCGAGCGGGCAGCCCGCGCCATCCAGCACCACGGCGTGGAACTCGAAGCTCTCCCCTGGCCGCAGCAGCTTTTGCGACGGCCTCACTTCTAGACGTTCGGGCGGTCCAGGCGTCTTGCAAACTTTCGGTGCAGGCGTTGCAGCTGGCGCACGTGTCGGCGCCGCCACAGTCGGCGCGGGTGCTGCGCTCGGAGCCGGATCCCCTTCGCGCTGCACCAGCGACAGACCGCGCGTGCGGCGCACGCTCGCCGTACAATTCTGGCCGGCGATGACGAACTGGTATTGCCCGGTTTCGTCGAACGAAATTGCGTTGTCGGTGGCGCTGATGGTCGTTATCAGTGTGGCTTGGCGCGGATCACCCACTTTGGTCTTGCAGGTGTTTCGCCAGCCGCGCAGCCCGCCGCTGTGACTCGTGCGCGATAGCCCCGGGAATTGCTCCCAGCACTCGGTCGTCGAGTAGTCACGCCCGGCGCCGCTCAGGCGCAGCTCCGTGCCGGTGGTCGTGATGGTCACCGCGCCACCTGGCGCGCCGCCCGCGCTCGGTGTGGGGCCGCACGCCGTGCCCCATTGCCCGATATTCCAATCGGACCTCATCGGGGTCGCGTTCCAGCGACCGGCGAGCGTCGGCGGCTCCGCGTGCGCTACGCTACTCAAGACGCAAAGCGTCAGCGTGAGCAGGAATTGAATCAGTAACAGTCGACGCATCGCGAGTTTCGTTTGGAAGATGTGCTCCGGAGGCACGGCTTGCCAAGGTTCACTCCACAGTAGCGTCACTAGCCGAGTGTCGGCTAGCAGTCTCGCTCGCGCGCCTATCGGCCGAGGTCACTGGGTGGTCTCAAGTAGGTGAGATCGAAGTCGGAGAACCCGTTCCGGTCGAGACCAGCACCCAGCTGGCGTCGCCGCGTACACGCTGTCGTTCTGGCGTTCCTGGTGGGCTTTTCGCCGCGGTCCCACGTTGACACGGCAATTTCCCGGGTGCTACGGTCGGGCCTCGCTAAAGCTCTAGTAATTCCCCGGCTTTCAGCGACATGAAAGGGCGACGAAGCATGCGGATGCGGTTCACTCAGCTGGGTAGGCTAGGGAGGGCGGAGCTCAAGCCCAAGGCCGTTTGCGGAACCGTTGCTGCCGTCGTGGCGCTCGCCGTCATCCCCAGCGTCGCCTCCGCGCAGTCCACCGGCAATTCCCGCGTTGAGGGCGTGAACGGGGACGGCATGGACACCCACTTGTTCCGCCCCGCCATCGACTCCAAGGGCTTTTTCTCGATCAACGGCTCCGACATCCTGGGCGCCGGTAACATCAGCTTTGGCCTGGTGTTGGATTACGGCCGCGGCATCATGCGCACCGCGTCCGATCGCAAGCCTTTGGACGTGAACGGTAAAGAGTGTACCGACGACACCTGTGTCGCCGCTCCCGGTGAAGCGGGCAGCGGCGTTCCGTCGCTCGTACAAAACTCCTTCCAAGGCACCTTCGGTTTCAACTACGGCGTCGCCAATAAAGCCGTCGTTGGTCTGAGCATCCCCGTTAACCTGATGACGGGCAATGAAGCGTTCGACATCGGGCGCAACGGCGCCACCTACAGCTCCGCCCAGCTTGATTCGCAGAAGCTCAGCTTCCTTGCCCTGCACGGCAAGCTCCGGCTCACCCGCGTGGATCGCGGCCTTGGCTTGGCCGTCCTGGTGCAAGCCGGCATTCCACTCAGCAGCGCAGCACGTGATCTCGGCGCGGACCCCAAGGCTTGGGTTTACCCGCAGTTCATCGTCGAAAATCAGTTCGGTTCCGAGCGTCGCTTCAAAGTCGGCGTGAACGTCGGTGGTCGCTTTCACGGCGGCAACAACCCGCGCTTCGAAAATGGCGCAGACGGCAAGCCGCAACTCAAAGAAGGCACCTTCGAGGCTTCGAACCTGGGCACGTACGGCCTGGGCCTCTCCTACCGCGTGCTCGATGCGCTGGACCTGGTCGGCGAAACGTACGGCAGCTACCAGCTGGCCGGAGAATCAGACAGCAAGCAAAAGCTGAGTGAAGAGTTCGTGGGCGGCATCAAGCTGTTCATTGAATCCAATAGCTACTTGATGATGGGCGCCGGTAGCCGCGCCTTCAGCACCGGTTTCGAAGCCGCCAACCTGCGCATGGTGCTCGGCTTCGTGTACGAGCCTTCGATCGGCGATCGCGATGGCGACGGCTACAAAGACGACCAAGACCAATGCCCGGATGAACCGGAAGACTTCGACGGCTTCAAAGACGAAGATGGCTGTCCCGATCCGGACAACGACAACGACGGCATCTTGGACGTGAACGACCGCTGCCCGAACGTGCCGGAAGATTTCGACGGCGATCACGACGAAGACGGCTGCCCGGACATCTCGCGCGACGGTGACCGGGATGGCGACGGCATTCCGGACTCCAAAGACAAATGCCCGGATGACCCGGAAGACAAAGACGGCTTCCAAGACGAAGACGGCTGCCCCGAACCGGACAATGACCACGACGGCATTCCAGACAAGCAGGATTCCTGCCCGGACGACGCCGAAGACAAAGACAAGTTCGAGGACGAAGACGGCTGCCCGGATCCGGACAACGACAAAGATCAAATCCCGGACGTGAAGGACAAGTGCCCGAACGAGCCGGAAACCTACAACGGCTTCCAGGATGAAGACGGTTGCCCCGACAAGGGCAAGGTCATCATCGAAGGCAACGACATCGTCATCTTGGACAAGGTGCAGTTCGAAACCGGCAGCGCCAAGATTTTGCCCGCTTCGGATGCCATCTTGGATGCGGTTGCGGCCACCCTGAAAGGCCATCCCGAATTCACGGTGCTTGAAATCGCCGGCCACGCCGACGAACGGTCAACGGATGAGTACAACCTGAACCTGACGCGCCTCCGCGCTGCCGCCGTAATGGATGCGCTGAGAGAGCGCGGCATTGTCGCCAGTCGCTTGGTCTCGCAGGGGTACGGCGAGTATTGCCCGCTCGATCCGGCTTCCAACCCCACCGCTTGGGAAAAGAACCGCCGCGTCGAGTTCAAAGTCGTCAAGACCGAAGACGGCCTGACCGGCGTCGAGCGCGGTTGCGAAACCGCCCGCGCCAAGGGCGTCATGCCGCCCGCGGTGCAATAAGCCAAAGCACAAAAACAGGGAAGGCGTCGTGTGTGCGACGCCTTCCGCGTTTTTCAGATTGGGTTGATGGTCACCGACTACGTCGCGTGACGTCACAGCCTTCGGCGTCGCGGACGCCTAGCCAAGCGCTACGGCGCAAGCGTCGCGGGCGAGTCAGGTTTAGGTGGCTGAGGTTCAGCGTGAGTTCCGCGCGCTCATTCCATCTCGCCGGCGTGAGCTTGCAAGTGCGCGGCTAGCTTCGGCCGTTGCTCGGCCGTGAGCACGCTGAGCACGGTTTCGACGAACTGCACCTTTGCGCTGGCGATTGCCTTCAACATGTCCGGCGCGTCCGCTCCGACTCCGGCTTTTTTGGCGTCAAACTTGTCGCCTTCGAAGGCCGTGCCCACGGCATCCATGTGCTTCATGATGGTCGTCATTTTGCTCTTCATGGCGGCGTGCTGCGTCTCCATCTGCGCGCCGAGCTTCATGCGCAGTTTGTCCTTCTGCTCGGGCGTCAGGCCGAGATCGTCGGTCAGCTTTCCGAGCACGCCCTCCGGGCCAGCGCCTTCGTGCGGGTGCTCCATGGCGCCCCGGTTCTCGCGCTCGTGCTCGTGCATGGCGGCGCCCGGTCCGGTGTTGCCGTTGTCTTTGATCCCGACGTGGGGGCCAGCGTGCTGCTCGTGCTCGGTTCCAGGGCGTTCCATGCCCTCGTGCTCGTGCATTTCCTTGCCCTTTTCGCGCATGGTCTCGATCAGCTTCTTGCGCTGCTCGGGCGTGAGGGCTTTGTACAAACGGTTCATGTCCTCTTGCATTGCGGGCTGCGTCGCAGCAACCGCGGCACTCATGGCTTTGATGTCAGCGTCGGTCTTGGCGTGATCAATCTTGCCCGCGCTAACGCCGGCAATGACGTCGGCTTCGAGCTTCTCGCGCGGCTCCTTGGGCGCTTCAGCGTGCTTCGCCATGTCTACCTTGAGGGCGTCGACTGTCGTTTTTTGCTCGGGGGTTAGCTCCAGCGCGTCGAGCCCAATGCTGAACAGCTCGAGCATCCCGTGATGCCCCATGTGGTGGGGCTTCGGGGTTTCGGGCGGCGGCGCTTCGGCTGCCACGGGCGCCGGCGGCGGGGGCGGCGGAGGAGGTGCGGGCGCGGGCGCCGTAACGGCAGGAGGCGGTGGCTCAGGCGGCGGCGGCGGATTGCTCGCACAGGCCGGCAGTATCAGTGCGCTGGCGAGCAGCGGGAACAGCACGAAGCGGACAGGATTCAGGTCGAATTTTCGCATGGGTTTCTCCAGCGCGAGAGCGTGCCGGAGCCTCGGTGCGCGGCGCAATACGCCGACGCATCCGCAAATGCGCCACGTCGAGTTCGCGCGTTTTTTACGGCGAATGCGTCGCTACAGAGTCGCTGCCGGTGACCGCTCCGCGCAGCGCTTCCACTTCTTCCACCACTAGCTTCGGCTTCACGAAGGCGAGCCAGCTCTTCCAGATGGCTTCACCCCAGCCCAGCTGGCGATACGGAATACCCTGCTCTTCACACCAGGCTTGCACCAAGGGCTGCATCGCGCGCAGATGTACGTAACTCACCTGCGGAAAGAAATGATGCTCGATCTGATATTCCAGACCCGAGCACATGAAGCGGCCCAGCATGCCGGTGCGGAAGTTGAGAGTGGTCGCGGCTTGGCGTAGGTAGAAATCACCGGCAGTGCGTTGGCTGAGCGACAAGCACGCGGCCTCCGCCGGATAATGACCGGGCGCGAGCACCGCGAACATCCCGCAGCCGATCAAGCCCAGGCGCAGCAAGTAAAACAGCAGCACATCGATCGGCCGGAAAAAGAGCATCGGCAGCGCAAGCCACAGGCCAAGGTGCACGAGCATGCAGCCGAGATCCAGCCAGGCTGCGAGCGCATTTCGGCCCGGCTTCCGCAACACCAAGAACAAACGCACCCAACCCTGACGAATGATGTTGAGCCCGTTCAACGGTAGCAGCGCCAACAGCAGCAAGCCTTGCAGCAACGGGAAGCGCTGGCGCCAGCCGGCGAAGGCGGATAAATGCGCCGCGTTCAGTGCGAACACGGGTCGCAAATCACAGTCGTCGTCCACGCCCGTCACGTTTGGTGACGGGTGGTGCACGATCAGGTGGCTATGGCGCCAGTAGCTGCTCGAAACCTGCAGCAAGAGCGGGAAGCTGACGTAATACAGGATCCGATTTGCGAGCGTCGAGCCCAGCGCCGCGTTGTGCGAGGCCACGTGCCCGAGCGTGGCGATGCCTGTGAAGCCCAAGCACGAGCCCAGCATCGCAATGGCGCGAACGGGCCACCACGGCACGAGCACGAACAGCGCGACGCCGCCCAAGCCGAGCGTTAAGTGCGCAAACCACGCGAGCAAGACGGGCGCCGCAGGGCGTTCCAAGTAGCCGCGCGCTTTGACCGCGTCGCGTAACCAGACGCCGGGCGTCGTCGCGGCCTGGCCGCTGTTTGATTGGGAAGGGGGCAGCTCGTCCTACTTCACGTACTCGTAATACTCGACGCTCAGGTCTTGAAACGCGGTCTCGTACTTCGTACCCACGCGGTCGATCACGAATTCTGAGCTCGGTGCATAGGGCAGATCCAGCTCCCGGCGATCATGCAGGGACTCGTATTGAGCCTGATTGAGATCGATGGCGCCGCCCAGCCCGCGCGCGAGCCCAATGCGCGCGGCCGCGCGCTCGAAGCCCTCACAGGGGGAGATCGGAATGGCTTCGGCGGCATCGCCGCTGCCGTAGCCGACCGCGACCATGTTGGCGTCTGCCAATGGGAGCTTTTTGTCGGCCGCGTCTTCCAGGCCCGCTGCAATCCAAGCAGGCAAGGCAGCACTGTACAAATTGCCGAGCTGCTTCGTGGATTCATTACCGAGGGACATCTTTTGCGTGAGCAGCTCGCGGAAGCTGGCGCGCTTGCGTAGCACGCTCGCGACCGCGCTGGTGGCCGCATATGGATCATTCTCGATGCCGTTCTCCAGCACGAGCTTGTACAAATCGGGGGTGGACGTGGTTTCCGCCAGTACGGCCTCGACCGGGACACCCGCCTCCGCGCACAGCGCTTGGAATTCTTCCTGGTGGTGATCCCCGCGGGCCAGGCCGCGCACATACAGGAAGGCCATCGCCTGCACCGGCATCAGGTGGTACGGGCGATGGAAAAATAAGCCACGAACGCTCTCGTAGTAGCTGCCAGCCGACACGTTGAGCCGCCCCAACATGTCTTCCACGGCGTGTACCGTCTCGTCCAGGTAGGCGTAGGTCGAGTACTTGCCGCTGAATACCGGGAAGTCGCTCAAGCGATCGGTGTTTGGTGCGTAGCCGTCGGTGAAATGCCGCGCATGCGGCTTGCGGAAATCAGGGCCGCGATAGTCGGAGGAGTTGCCGCCGTGCAGCAGGTCCACCGCAAACAGCTTCGGCTGGTGCTCGACCAACATGGCCACGGCACCCGCGCCCTGCGTTTGCTCGCCGCTCGAGCCACGCTCGTATTCGGCAACGTCCGCACTGACCACGATGGCCAAGCGATCCCGTCCGTCGTAGCTCACATAGCGCAGCGCATTTTTCAGCGCGTAAACGCCGCCCAAACAAGCATGCTTGAACTCCGGCACCTCGAGCTGCCGCGACAGGCGCGGCATGCCCAGCTGGTCGAGCGCGCGGTCAACCATGCCGCGCACGATCACCGCGCCCGCCGCGTTGTCCGTGCTCGACTCCGTGC
>JBDTYJ010000046.1:0-22645 GCA_040005755.1 Pseudomonadota bacterium | reverse complement strand
GCCGAGCTGGAGTGCGCTTGAAAACGAGATCTCTAGATAGCTATCAGTGATTAGCCCCCCCTTTTGGGCAGGCGGCCCGGGCGGGAGGCGGAACACCTGCGCGTTCACCTTGTCGCTGATATCCATCGTTACGCCGACGTTGACCGTGGCTTGAGTGTCCAACGCAATCACGGGCTCGGCGACGCCGTTGTGGTTGAAGTAGTAGCGAATGCGCAAGGATGAGAGGAGCGTGGCCTTTGCATCTTTGTAGTCGATGACCAGCCTGAACTTAGGGCCAATGGTGAGTGATTGCGCGACGACGTTCAGGTACCGCAACGACAACACCTGGGTACACACGTTGCTGACTGGTGTGCACGTGCCGCTCGCGCAATCGCTATCGTGAACGCACGGCTGATTCGTTTCGCAGGGCAGGCAATCCGGGCCGCCGCAATCCAGCCCGGTCTCGTTCGCGCCGACCGAATCGTCGACACAGTGGGCTGGGTAAAGAACGGGCGGCGGGTAGCTACAGCCGGGGCCGCTTCCCGCCGCGCCCGCATCCCCGGCAGCGCCCGCCGCGCCAGCGCCCGCGCCCGCCGCGCCAGCGCCCGCCGCACCCGCGCCGGCACCCGGTTCGTCACCGGAATTACCCGAGCTGCCCGATGCCCCGGCAAGCGCGCCCGTGCCCCCGCTGCCCCCGGGGCCGGCTCCGCCGCTCGAGCCGCCGGTACCCCCATTGGAGGCGGGGGAAAAGTCATAGCTCGGAAAGCCGCAGTCACTCTGGCTCGCCAGCAACGCCGCTGCGCAAGCCCCGCCGAGCAACCAGCTACCCAACACACTTGCTTTGAACCCCTGGAGCCGCGACAAGCGGCGAGGGACAGTGGGAGCCGGCATCGATCCCAAGCAGACTACCACGCGCACCCTACGGACGCATTCGGGCCGCAGGCCGCTTCGGTGTTGAACCATGAAAGCGGGCCGCCTCACGCGGGCGACCGAGTGCGCTCAGTGGCCGGCCCAGCACTCGCGCGCGAGGCGAATATGTGCGTTGGGGTGGCACGCCCGCCGCACTCGCTGATTCTGGCGACGCAATTCCCGGGGCTTCCGGGTTTGCGATGACCGAGCCCTGGCGCCCAGGGCGTGATTGCTCAGGTGAGCCGCGTGACCGACGCTACTCAGCGAGGTCGATCTGGTTATCGAGCAGGATGGCCCCTTTGGAAACCACCGTTTCGCCAGGCGCGATGCCCTTGAAAACGACCACGCGCTGATCGCGTACCGCGCCGGCGACGACATCGCGCTTCACGAAACGACCGGCCGCGTTCTTCACGTAGGCATATTGGCGCGACCCGTCTGACACCAGCGCGCCAGCTGCGACCTCCACGCTCCCGGGAGGCGTGGAGGCTTGGAATTGCATCTTGGCGTAGGTATTGGGCTTTAGGCGACCATCCGCGTTTTCAAGCTGCACACGCACCGGCACGGTGTGTCGCTCGGCGTCGACAACGGCGGACACCATGTCGACCTTGCCGTCGATCACCACACCGGGGAGCGAGGTGATGGTGATGCGCGCCGGCACGCCGGGCACCACGCCGTCCGAATCGGACTCGAACAAATCAGCAACCACCCAGACGGTGGACAGATCCGCAACCAGCATCAGCGCGGTCTCCGCGCCCGGCGTGAGCTGTTGGCCGGGAAGCACGTTCTTCTCCACGACGCGGCCAGCGCGCGGCGCGTGCACGACGAATTCATTCTCGGAGCGGGTGGTTACGTCCAGCGAGGCGAGCTTGGACTGCGCGACACTCAGCGATAGCTCGGACTGATGCAGCTGCTGCTGAGCCGCGACGGCTTCCTTCTCGGGCAGTGCGCGGGCTTCTACGATCGCTCTGGTACGGTCGAGCACGCCCTTCGCAGCGTCCACGTCCACCTTGGCTTTGCTTTGCTCGACGTTGAGCGCGGCCAAATCAGGGCTCGCTACAGCGAACAGCGGCGCGCCCTTTTCGACTCGTTGCCCGAGCTCGGCATATACCTGCGTGACGCGGCCGGCGAGCGGCACGCCAATGCGAGCCGCCTTCCCCTCATCCACTTTCACAAACGCCGGCACGGCATCAGTCCAAGTGCTGGAGATGGGTTTGGCAGTCTCCAACGCGAGCACCTGCCATTGCGGAGCATCCGGCGCGATGCCAATGGTGCCGTGATCGACGGTGAGCCCGGCCTGAACGGCGGCGGGCGGCAGCGCTTTGCGCACGAAGCGTGAAGACGCCCAGACCGTCGCGGCGCTGACCAAGACGGCGAGCACCACCCCGACCTTCGTGGTGGGACGAAATCGGAACGGCTCGCTCGGCGGCGGCAGCCCGGCGCCATGCCCATGCGAAGGCGGGATCGGATTTTCGGCACTGGCTTGTAACATCAACTGTCCTCTCGCGGCTTCTCGCCGACTAAGTTTTGGTCGATCCCGAGCGCGCGGCGCAAATCGTTCTCGACACCAAAAAGAGCAAAGCGCGTGTCCGCTTCTTCCAAAAGCAGTGAAGCGTGCTCGCGACGGGCGATCAAAAGATCCGTCATGCTGATCTGACCGCGTGCGTAGGCAACGGAGCTCGAATCCACCACTTCTTTCGAGCGCGGCAGCGCGGCTTGCTGAATGTTAGCCAACTTGCTGCGCAGCACATTGCGGCGAATCAGGAGTGAGCGGGCGTCAGAAGCAGCATGACGCTGCATGGATTGCGCCTGAGCCGACAATTCCTCCGCGCGGTGTTCGGCCGCGAGAGCCTGATACTGGCCATGATCGAAGAATGGCAGCGGGATGGATGCCGTGACCCCCACCGTGTACGGCGAGGAGCCGGCTGCCTCGTCGAAGTCCCGCGTGTAGCTGACGCCGACGGTCGGATCCGGAATAGCGCTGCGACGATGCAGGGTTGCTTCCGATACGGCAGCGCGTTGCTCCAAACGAAGTGCGCGCAGATCCGGGCGAGCGGCGATCACGCTCTCCAAATCATTAGTCGCGAACGCGCCCGACGCCGACTTTTCCGCTGAATCGAGCGTCGCGCCGTCGGCCTGACAAGCCGCGAAGAGCAGTGCTTCACAGGCGGAAATGGCGTCCTGCAAATCAGAGCGGTTGTCCGCCACGTCACGCTCGACTCGTTCGGCATCCAACATCAGGCGCGCGTGATCAACACCGCTGACGTCACCGCGATCCAAACGAATCTTGGTCAAATCAGCCATTGACTGTGCGGAGACCAGGGTGTCTTCCAGGATGTGCTCGCGTGCGCCAAGGTAAGCGACACGCGTCATCGCAGCGCGCGCATCACTCACCAAACCGAGTAACGTGTCGCGGTATTCCTCACCGGAAGCGTCCCGACGGAGCTTGGCCGCGTCACTCCGTGGCCCGCGCTTGCCGAGCTCGAACGTTTGCGAGAGGCCCACAGAATAAGCCAAGGTGTCTGCGCGCTTGGCCGGGCCCTGGCGATTCAGACGCCCGACCGCGAAGTTATTCACGCCAAGATCAAGCGTGGGATTTTGCCACACACGGCTCGCGCCAATTTCATCGCTAGCCTGAGCCACCCGCGCGCTCGCCGCGCGCACCTCGGGGTTCATGCGTGTGAGCCAGGCGACGAGCGCTTGGGGGTCGGCCAACAACGTAGCAATTGGCGCCGTAACACCCGGCGCGGATGGCGACGCCGGCGAGCTGGCCGGCAATGGTGAGGGTGGAACCGGCTCGTCAGCCCGCGCAACGCGGCTCAGCAAGACGCAGAATACTGCGACAAAAATGGGAACAGTGGCTCGAGTCGGATGAGATGCTGAGAAGAGGCGCATGAACGGGGGTCACTCTGAGCGCTGGCCTAAGCACGCGGTGTGCCAGGAGAAATACGGCCGTCGCGGGTCCGACCTTCCCTAACGGCCGCTTATCGAGCACCGCAAGGGCCGGCCGAGCGGTCTGGTCGGCAAGGCCGTCGGCAAACCACTGGTCTGAAATTTTCCTCTCACGCAATAACCAGATCTGCACGCTCGAATCCGCAGCCGAACTGCGCGCCAGTCGAGGCTAGGATGTGCCTCTGCCGATGGCTTACTCGCACTCCTTCGGTCTGGCCGCGCTCTCGGTATTGGGAGGCGCTTTTTGCGTGCTTAGTGGCTGCGGGAGCGACGCTCCCGGACGCGGGTCGGTGGTCAGTGCGGGCGGAGACACCGCACAAGCAGGTGGCCGCGCGGCGAGCGGCGGTGGCACTGGCCGGGGCGAAGCGGGCGAAGCGGGCGAAGCGTCGCAGGCCGGTGGCGCTGATGCGGGTGACGGCGGCGCTGCGGGCAGCGTTGCACTCGGCACGCCCCCCACGCCGCTTGCCCTGTACCCCAGCACCCTTGATGCGGACGTTGGCTGCGACGGCGCGCCGGACGCAAGCCTGCTGATTCAAAATGCTGGCGGCTCGACGCTCGAGGTGACCAGCGCCAGCGCCGATTCCGGCTATGTCGTGAACACGAAGCTGCCGCTCAGCATCGAGCCAGGTGCGGCTGCCAGCCTGCTTGTCACGCCGCCTGCAGCGGCCGCTAACGTGCCGGTTGGCGATAAGACCAGCGGCACGCTCTCGTTCCGCACGAATGAACCAACGCTGCCCACGCGCCGAGTCAGTTTGAGCAGCGAGCTATTCAGCGCAGCGCTCGAATTTACCGACCATGACGGTGCGCCTTTGACCGCGCCGTTGACGCTCTCGTACCTGAACGCCGGCTCGTGCCCGGACACCGTGAAATACCGCGTGCACAATCACGGCAATGTCGCGATCACGCTGCTCGGACCGACGTTTCCAGCCAATTTCGCCGGGACTACCACGGGCAACGCCGGCCAGACCATCGCTCCGGGTGAATACGTGGAGCTGATGGTCGGTGGCGTTTCCGTCCCAGGCAACCTGTGCGGAGCCGACGGGCAGCTCGCCTTCACCACCAAGGGTTCCTATTGTGGCAGCGCGCCGTCGCTGAGCGTGGTGTGGCCACCAGCCGCTGGACCAACCTGCGCGTGCACCGTCGCACCGTGAGCGGCTGCGCTCATTGAACCATTGCGCGGATCAGCGAAGGACTGCTGCGTCGGCCAGGTGCCGATTTCGGCGGCGCAGGCGGAACGACGCGCAGCGCTTCTTCCAGCATGAAGCGCGGCAGCGCTTCGAGGTGATCGAATTCGACCGCGAGCGAGCGACTGAACTCGCCGGGCCTGCGCCCGTGAATCACGCGGGTTACGGTCGCTTCCGCGTCAATCCACACGGTGCTGCGCGGGATGCGAAAGGAGACCAAAATTCGTTCTCCGGTCAGCGCCGGATCTGCGGGCCCGACGAGCGCCCCGGAGCTCGATAAGTCCAGCACGCGGTCCGCGATCAGGCTGAAGTCACGCTCCCTGACGACTTGACAGGCAATTTTGACGGAATGACGCGAGGCGTGGCGAGGGGTTTTGGGTGCGCGATGCATGAGCGTCTCCGGTGGAATGCAAATGGTAGCGGGGCCGGCAGGCAAAGGGCCAAATTGTGGTCATGAATGCGCTACGCTTTGACCGGCAATGTGCAGATCTTACGGCGCCCATGCGGGCCGGAGTGTGAGTCTTCGCAGCAGAATTGCGCGGAGCATACGGGTGCTGGGCTTGGTTTTGCTGGCGTCATTGTGGAGCGGAGCTGCCCGAGCGGCGAACGGCACTGAGACAGGTGACTCACTGACCATTTCCCTGCTCACCATGGGGCCCGGGGAGCACCCCTTCACAAAGTTTGGTCACAGCGCGATTTGGGTGCACGACGCCGCAACGGGGCGCGATGAAATTTACAACTACGGCACTTTCGCGTTCGATTCGCCAACGCTGTTCCTCGATTCGGCGCGAGGCACGCTGCCGTATTGGCTCTCCGTACAGAGCCTTGCCGGCACGCTCCGCAGTTACGAGAAGGCGCAGCGTTCCTTGCTCGCATCCGAGTTGGAGCTCACCCCGGCGCAGCGTGCGGCGCTGCACGCCGCGTTGCTCGAAAACGAAAAGCCGGAACATCGCTTTTATCGCTACGATTTCTATCGTGACAATTGCGCGACGCGTGTACGTGACGTGATCGACCGAGTGCTCGGCGGGCAAATTCACGCGCGCGCACACGCGCCGGCCAAGCTGAGCTTTCGTGGGCATACGTTGCGTCTGGTGGCAGATGATGGCTGGTTGTACGCAGCGCTCGGGCTCGCCATCGGGCGCGGGACCGATTCGCCCATCACGTTCTGGGATGAAGGCTTCCTGCCCGCCCGCCTGCACGACCTGCTGTTGAATACCAACGTCACGCGGGACGGCAAGCAGCTGCCGTTGGTACGCAGCGAGCATATGCTGCTGCCGGCCGCGCACTTTCTTGCGCGCGCGTGGCCACCAGATTGGGTGGGACGATATTTTCGGAGCGGCTTGGCGCTCGCTGCCCTGTTCGCTGCGCTTGGCCTTGGCGCGCACTACGGAACGCGGCTACGCGGCGTGCTAAGCGTGGCTTACATGGTGCTGGGGTTGCTGCTCGGCGTGCTCGGCTGCGCGCTCGGTTATCTGACTTTCATGTCGTCGCATTTCGCGGCCGCGGCGAACTACAATGTGCTGCTCGCCCCGCCGTGGCTGCTTGTGCTCGTGGCCATTGGGCCGAGCATGGCGCGCGGCAGGCCCTGGGCTTGGCGTGTCGCGCGCTGGCTCATGAACCTCACGGTGTGTAGCACTGCAGTTGCCGTAGCCGCCCATGCCGTACAGAGCTTCCCCCAACAAAATTGGTCCGAGCTTGCCTTCGCTGTGCCCTTGTGGCTCGGAGCAAGCGCAGCGGCGGCCCTCACACAGACCTCCATGGCATCACGCTGGGTTCGCCCCGAGCGCGACACTGAGTGATCCGTTCGCGTTGCTGTGGCATTTATGCTGGCGACCCGTATGTGAATAGGGGAGCTTTTTTCTGCTAGGTTAGCGCATCGATTCAGATGCAGTCCGGACGCCAGCGCGAAGCGTTCGACACGACGCAATTGCGGTGCCGGGCGCACGCCCGAGAGGAACTCCTCGGCAATGGGAAGAGAAGTGACTGGGCTCGAGAGCGACGTGACGCCGGTCGATGACGTGCCGACGCGCCACAGCGGCGAGCGCCTCGTTAGGCCGAACAACGACGCTCACGCTCATGTCGTCCAGTTCTACGAAGACGATTCGTTCTTGTGCGACACGGTGGCGCGTTTTCTCGGACTGGGGCTGGTGAGCGGCGAGCCTGTCGTGGTCATCGCGACACAGAGCCATTGGAACGCCTTCACGGCGCGGCTGACCGCCAGCGCCTTCGACGCCGAACGCGCGTGTGCCAGCGGCCAGCTCACCTTCCTGGACGCCGCGGAGACGCTCGGCAAGTTCATGCGCGATGGCATGCCGGACCGCACGCTGTTCGAGAGCGTTGTCGGCGGCCTGCTCGGAGCGATTCGTTCCCGCCAGCAAGCGCCACGCGTGCGCGCCTTCGGGGAAATGGTCGATCTGCTCTGGCGCGAAGGCAACCCCGAGGCGGCTCTGCTTCTGGAAGAAATGTGGAACGATCTGGGCGCCTCGCATCCGCTCAACCTTTTGTGCGCCTACGTAATGGCAAACTTCTACCGCGCGGACGACAGTGGGCGTTTCGACGCGGTGTGCAACTCGCACTCGCATGTGCTGCCGGCGGAGAGCTACACCACGCTCGACGATGGCGACGCGCGCTTGCGTGAGATCAGTCGCTTGCAGCAGCGGGCGCAGTCGCTCGAGGCCGAGCTCGCGCGCCGTAAAGAGATCGAGAAACACCTTCGCGAGAGCCAACAAGAGCTACGGAGCTTCCTCGAGAACGCCGTTGAAGGGCTGCATTGGGTCGGCCCCGACGGCATCATCCAGTGGGCCAATCGCGCCGAACTCGAGCTCCTCGGCTACTCGCAAGACGAATACGTAGGTCACCACATCGCAGAGTTCCATGCTGATGCCGAGGTCATCCGGGACATGCTGGCGCGGCTCACGCGCAATGAGATCCTTCAGAACCAGGAGGCGCGGCTGAAGTGCAAGGATGGGTCGATCCGCCACGTTCTCGTGAACTCGAGTGTTGCGTGGAAGGACGGAAAGTTCGCCCACACCTGTTGCTTCACACGCGACGTCACGGAGCGCAAACAGACTGAAGAAGAGCGCGCGAAGCACTTCCGCACCCTCATCGATTCGATCCCGACGCTGGCTTGGACGGCGCGCGCCGACGGCTGGATCGATTTCTACAATCGCCGTTGGTACGAGTACACCGGCACGACGCCGGAGCAGATGGAGGGCTGGGGCTGGCAATCGGTGCATGACCCGGGCGACCTGCCAAAAGTGCTGGAGCGTTGGAGGTCGTCCATCGAGACCGGCGAAACATTCGAGATGGCGTTTCCGCTGCGCCGCGCCGACGGTACCTATCGCTGCCATCTAACTCGCGTCGAACCGCTCCGCGACCGCGCTGGCCGCGTGGTCCGCTGGTTCGGCACCAACACGGATATCGACGATCAGCAGCGGGCCGAGACACAGCTGGCCGCGGCGAGCCGCGTCAATGAGACGCTCAACCGCATCGGCAAGTCGCTGAACGCGGAGCTAGACTTGGCGAAGCTCGTGCAAACGCTGACGGACGAAGCGACCGCGCTCTGTCGCGCGGAATTTGGAGCTTACTTCTACAACGTGCTGGACGATGCGGGGGAGAGCTACATGCTCTACGCTTTGGCCGGCGTGCCGCGCGAAGCGTTCGCTCAGTTCCCCATGCCGCGCAACACGGCTATCTTCGGGCCGACGTTCAACGGTGAAGCGGTCGTGCGTCTCGACGATGTGACCCGTGATCCGCGCTTCGGGAGGAGCGCTCCGTACTACGGCATGCCCGAAGGCCACCTGCCGGTGCGCAGCTATCTGGCGATACCAGTCATCTCGCGCAATGGTGAAGTCCTGGGAGGGCTGTTCTTCGGTCATTCCGAGGTCGGCGTCTTCACCGACCACGACGAACAGCTCCTTGTCGCCATCGGGGCGCAGGCGGCGACGGCAATCGACAATGCGCGCCTGTACGAGCGCGAGCGGAGCGCCCGCGCCAGCGCAGAACGCGCCCAGCAAAGGACGGCAAAGTTGCACGCGATCACGGAAGCGTTGTCGCGCACGGTGAGCGCGGACGAGGCCGTCCGCGTCGTCATCCGCGAGACGCTGCCCATCATCGGCGCCGCGGCCGGAGGAGTGCTGCTCCTCGACCCGAGCGGAACGCGCATTGAGCGGCTCGTCATCGATGGCAGCGTTCTCGGCGCGGCTGCCGAGGGGCGTCCACTCTCCGTCGCCGAAAATATGCCGCTCGTCGACGCAGCGCGCACTGGCAAACCGGTGTGGCTCGCGAGTGAGGTTGAAATCGCTCAGCGTTACCCGCACCTGGTTGCCCTGCGCGACGAGAGTGGCGCCAAATCGTGGGGAGCGATCCCGCTCAGCTTCGAAGGACGCACCATCGGCAGCCTCGGTATGCGTTGCACGACGGAGAGGCCGCTCATTTTCGAGGACGAACAGTTCCTGATCGCCGTCGCCCAGCAATGCGCCCAGGCAATCCAGCGCGCCCGCCTGTACGAGCAGATGTGCGAGGCGCGGGCCGCCGCCGAAGGCGCGAGCCAGGCCAAAGACGAGTTCCTGGCTATGCTCGGTCACGAGCTACGCAATCCGCTGGCACCAATCGTGACGGCGCTGCAGCTGATGAAGCTTCGCGGGGAGGCCCGATCCATCAAGGAACGGGAGATCATCGAGCGGCAAGTAGACCACCTCGTACGGCTGGTCGACGATCTGCTCGACATTTCGAAGATCACCCGCGGCAAGGTGCGGCTCGATACGCGCATCGTCGACCTGAACGGCATCGTCGCCAACGCGGTGGAGACTGCCAGCCCGCTATTCGAGCACCGCGCGCACAATCTCGACATCGCGCTGCCAGCGGAAGAAATGTGGCTCGACGCGGACGAAACGCGCCTGTCGCAGGTGATCGCGAATCTTTTGACGAACGCGGCCAAGTACACCCCGCCCGGGGGCAACATCTCGTTGCGCGCCTGGCGCGAGGGGCAGGAAATCGTCTTGCAAGTGAAGGACGACGGCGTTGGCATCCCAGCGGCGCTGTTGCCGCGCGTTTTCGATCTGTTCGTGCAGGGGTATCGCACCTCCGATCGTGGGCAAGGCGGGCTTGGGCTCGGGCTGGCTCTGGTTCGTAATCTGGTGTCGCTCCATCACGGCAGCGTCGTCGCTCTGAGCGAAGGTGAAGGCAAAGGCAGCGCGTTTATCGTGCGCCTCCCCGGAGTGGTACACGACGGGCTAGCTTTGGAGACGACCCAGGCGACGGCGCAGGTCACGCGCGCGGTGACGCCGCGCCGGATTCTGGTCGTCGACGACAATGAGGACGCGGCGCTATTGCTCGCGGAGATGCTGGGGCGGCTCGGGCACGAGGTCGTCGTTGCACACGACGGTCCGCATGCCTTGGGGCTGCTCGAACGGTTCAGCCCCGAGATTGCAGTGCTCGACATCGGCCTGCCGGTGATGGACGGATACGAGCTGGCGTCCAAGCTGCTCGAACGGTTAGCGTCATCGCCGCCGCGAATGATTGCGGTCACAGGCTACGGCCAAGACCATGATCGCGCGCGCAGCCGCGCGGCTGGCTTCGAGCTTCACTTCGTGAAACCGCTCGATTCCCAGAGGCTGCTCGAGGCGATTGACGGGATTCCGTAGCTCTAGTCTCGCGCTCGACCCGTGCGCCTCAAATGGTGCAGCAGCGCGTCACTGCGCCGCTGCGGCGTCGGTCACGAGCAGGAGCAGCGAGTCCTTCGACGGCACGTTCGCCGAGTAACTCGTGGTTTTCGGGCCCAGATCACTCGCGGCCCAAACGTCACGCACCGAGGCGCTTGCGCCGAGACCGATGTCTGAGAATTTGACCGTGATCATACCCGCCGATGCGCTGCGGTTGAGCAGGAGCACCGCGCGCTTGCCCGTACCAGACAAGACCTTGTTGTAGACCTGCAAGTCGCCGGTGTCGCTCACCTTAACGCCCTGTTTGGCAAGGGGATCTTGGTCGATGGCGATCACTTCAGCATTGGTGAGCACGCCCTTGACGTCCGCGCTCATGGTGTCGAGCTTGTTGCCCGCAAGCAAGGGCGCGCTGGAAATGGCCCACATTGCCATGTGGGTTCGGTTCTGCGCCAAAGTAAAACCGGGCATGCCGACGATGAGCATGTCCGGATCGTTGTAATGCCCCGGGCTTTGCGCGGTCGCGTGTTGTGCAGAGTCGTAGTTCGTGAACACCTTGGTGATGTCCGGGGCATTGCCGTAATAAATGATGTCCTGGCTGGTGCGCCACATGGTCGAGATGGCAGGAGCCCAGTCCCATGGACTCGCATCACCCCAGTTGCAGACCGAGAACACCATCTCGTGTGCCGTTGTCATGGTGGCTTTCTTGATGGCGTCGCTGATGCCCGTATAGGCGGTCTTCGCGCTGATACCCTCCGCGGAGCCGCCACACCAATCCACCTTCACGAAGTCGAAGCCCCACTTCTGGAACTGAAGGAAATCTTGCTCGTAGTGACCCTCGGCACCGGAGTTGGGTTCCGCTGGAGTCCCGGCCGTGGGGTAATAGAAGCCGCAGCCCGCTTTGCCAGCGTCCGTGTAGATACCCGCTTTGAGGCCGAGCGAGTGGATGTAGGCGGCAGCCGCCTCCATGCCCCCGGGCCACTGGGTAGTGTCGATCGTGATGTTGCCAGAAGCATCGCGCGCTCCCTGCCACCAACCCTCGTCGATATTCACGTATTGGTAGCCAGCGGCCTTGAGGCCGCTCGAAGCCATGGCGTCCGCTTGGCCTTTGATCACGGTCAGGTTGATCTTGGAGGCAAAGCTATTCCAGGAGGCCCAGCCCATGGGCGGCCCGTTGTGAGCGGGTGCACCGCCCATGCCGCCCATGCCGCCCATGCCGCCGGTGCCGCCGCCGGCACCGCCTGCTCCGCCGCCTGCTGAGCTGCCGCCACCACCGGTGCTGACGCTGCCGGCCAGGCCGGCAGAGCCGCCGTTGGCGCCGCCCGCCCCGCCGAGGCCACTGCCGCCCACGTTAGCCGTGGAACCACCCGCGGTCACTGCTGCGCCACTCGCGCCGGCCGCCGCTGAGCCGCCCATTGAGCCAGTGGAGCCGCTCACACCTGTCGCTCCACTTGCGCCGCCGGCCGAACTATCAGAAGCCCCGCTCGAACAGCCCGCGCCGCCAGCTACGAGGAGGGCAGCGGCCAGCGCAAGTTGGTGGGAGCTGGTGAGGCGCAAGGGGGTTAAATAGGAACGCATGGTATTCTCCCAATATATGCGACCTAGGCCCTGAAGCCCTCCCCTAATTCTACCATCCAGAAAAATCCGAGCGCCGTGGCCACTGAAAAACACAGCGAACGAAGAAAATTATTCTTAACTCGGAATTGAGCAGCACGTCACTGGCTCCTCGCTCGTGGTGCGAACAAGGCGCCAGGTTCAACAGTGGTTCGTTTCCACTTCTATGAAGAATGCTTGGGCTCGGAGACCTCGCCGCACGGGCACGTTGCGTTCTTCGTCGACGTCCCGTGACGCGCACTCCCTGCGCATTCGAGCGCTTCGCGAAGTCAGTGCGTTTGTATTGCTGAGGAATGTGCTTCGATCGCAGAGCGCGGCGCGCTCAAGAGCACGCGCCCGAGCACTAGGCCGAGGAGCATGGCAGTGGCGCTAGCGACCAGCACCGCGAGCTTTGCGGCGGCCAACAAGGTCGCGTCGGCAAAGCCGAGCTGAGCGATGAACAACGACATCGTGAAGCCAATGCCGGCCACCACGCCGAGCACGGCCACATGCTTGAACGCGAGCCCCTCCGGCAGAATGGCGACCCGCAAACGCAGAGCGATGAAACTCACGATCATGACCCCGAGGGGCTTGCCCAATATCAAGGCCAGCATGATGGCCAAGCTGACCTCTCCTGCCGCTCCGCCGAGCTTGAGACCACGCACATCCACTCCCGCGTTCGCCAACGCAAACAGCGGCATGATGAGAAATGCAACCCAAGGGTGCAGCGAATCGATCAAGAGTTGTGCGGGTGAAACCGCCTCGCGGGAGGCGAATGTCACTCGATTCAGCGCACCGACGAGGGCTGACTCTGGCTTCTCCGACGCGAGCTCCTCAGAAACGTGTTGCGCCTGGGAGCGCGCTTCGTCGACGAAGCCGCTCGCGCCGACCCACGCTTGGACCGGGGTGAGCAGCCCGACCGCCACGCCGGCAATCGTCGGATGAATGCCCGACGCGTACGTTCCGGCCCAAGCGAGCGCGGCCGGCGGCACGTAGGCTGCGAAGCTACGAATCCCGATCGCGCGCATCAGAACGATCAGCAACAAGCCCAGCGCGGCGATCGCCAAACCGGACCAGGCAATGCCCGAGGAATAAAAGATGGCAATGACCAGAATCGCCCCGAGATCATCGATCACGGCCAACGCTAAGAGCAGTGTGCGAAGGGCAGGCGGCACCCGCGCACCCAGCAGCGTGAGCACCCCGACCGCAAACGCGATGTCCGTGGCCATCGGGATCCCCCAACCCGGACGCGCGGCATTACTGGTCACGGCGGCCATGTACAGGGCGGCAGGAACCAGCATTCCGCCAACGGCAGCGAGCGCCGGAAGGACCGCACGGCGCCACTCCGACAGTTCCCCGTCGTGGGCCTCCTTGCGAATCTCCATCCCGACCACGAAAAAGAAGACCGCCATCAGCACGTCGTTGACCAGCCACTCCAGCGTGTTTTCGAAGGCCAGAGCGCCGATGTGAAAGCCGACGTGTGTGTGCCAGAGCGCGCGATAACTGGCAGCCCAGGGCGAGTTCGCCCAAAAAAGCGCCACTGCGGCACTGACCAGCAGGACGATGCCGCTCGCGGCCTCGATGCGAAAAAAGTGATCGAGCGGGCGTACCGCTAAACGCACGAGCGTTGCGACAGGTCGCCACGCCTCGGGTGGCAGCGCGCGCTCCCGTTGTGAGTTGCTCGGGAGCCGGCCCATTGACATCGACCGCTTCCTACCACGCTTGCGATAGGCAGCCCACCTCACGCTAGAACGCAGAGACCGCTGGCTTTGGCCCGGGCTCAGCTCTTGGCACGCCGGTTCTTGTCCAAGATCGCGATGACGAGGAGCAAGAACGTCGGAAAGCGAACCGCGTAGAACAAGTATCGGTTCTCATCCGACGGATGGGAGGCGGCGAGCGCCAACCAGTTTAGCGCGAAGACCCAAAACGCGAGCGCAAAGAACAGGAAGAAGCGATCTCGGCTCGTCCGCCAAAATTTGAAAAAGAATAGGCCGATGACCAGGCAGGCCATCGTCAGCATGCCCCAAAGGAAAACAATCATGCCTGTTCCCAAATCAAGCCAAAGACCATCAGCGACGCGCCCACCACCGCCGTGAAGGTCCGGAGCAGCGAAAGGTCGACGCTTGGCACGACGACCACGTCGATGAACAACAAGGCGTTGTTCAGCGCCAGGCCAACAAAACCAAAGCTGCTCCAAAGTAGCAGCGGCAACCTCGTGGCGCGGTATTGCCGGATCAGGAGAAATGCGCAGAGCACGCTCGTGCACGCACACAGCAAATAGATGAGCTCAGCCATCTCGGTTCCCTCCTCGCCAGCGAAAGCCGTCAGCGAACACGCGCAAGGCCTTCGTCCGCAGGCGCTCGATCGCATTGGCGGTCATTATCTCGACCACCCTCACCTGATTGTCCTCGTAAGCAGCCACCAGGATTTGGACCTGACCCGCTAACTCCGGTGTGGCAGGGGCATAGCGGCACTGCGCGCCGGGGCCATCCTCGTCCAGCGCGATGAGCTTGGACGCCGACAACCTTTGCAGGACGCGGCGCGCGTCGGAGACATCCATTTTCAGTTCGGAAGCAACGAATGCCACGGGCTGCGGTTCGGCCAGCCGATAAAGCAAGAAGAGCGCGGTGAGCCGTTCGTAGCTTTCGATATGATCGAACAGGAACGCGCCCAGCGCGGTGAGGTCGAGCCTTTCCAAACCAGCGACGATACCATCGTAATTGGTTTGAGTACAAACGAACTTCGCCGGCCGAGCTGCTGCGCGAACGTGGCGCAAATTCGCCACATAGCAATATCGGGGATCGGCAGCGCCCGCCGATGCAGCGACGCGCTGCCCGCGCGCGTCCGCTCGTCGCGGGCCTCGGCGCGCTACGTGCCAGGCGCTGCCGAAAGCGACCTTCCTGCTGAAGAACTGACTAAGTAGCGTTAGAGCGCGGTCTCGAACTCGTCGTCCTCGAAATCCGGCAGCTCCGTCTGGCTCAACCCGGACGGGACTGCGTCGTCAGGGAATGCCAAGACGCCCATCTCCGGAATGTCGAGGCCCGACAGCTCGTGGTCGCGCGGCACTCGATTGCCGACCAGCTTACCGATCACGAAGAGCGCGATCGCGGTCATTATCCCGACATAGACGACGTTGACGAGGAGACCGATACATTCAGCGAAGAACTGCCCGGAGTTGCCGAAAAACAGCCCCGTGACCTTGCCTGGCACACCGTTGAGGCCTTCCCCATACGAGCCGTTGGCAAATAGTCCGAGCGAAAGCACGCCCCACGCGCCGCACGCGCCATGAACACTCGAAGCGCCAACCGGGTCGTCAATCTTGAGCGTTTGCTCGATGAACACCGTCGACAGGACCACGAGCACCCCCGCAACCGCGCCGATCAGCATCGCCGTGGGCGCCCCGACGAAAGCGCACGGCGCCGTGATTGCGACCAAGCCTGCCAGCATGCCATTCGCAAGCCAAGTTGGATCGGGCCTGCCAAACCGCGTCCAAACGTAGACGCACGCGCCGAATGCGCCCGCGGCCGAGGCAAGCATCGTATTGACGGCAACGACGGCGATGCGTGTGTCGTTTCCGGCGAGCGTCGAACCGGGGTTGAACCCAAACCAGCCGAACGCCAAGATGAACGTCCCAAGGAGCGCCATCGGTATGTTGTGGCCAGGGATGGGCTGCGCGTTGCCGTATCTATCGAATTTGCCAATGCGCGGGCCGAGCATCTTCGCGCCGACTAGCGCGGCGACACCGCCGGTCATGTGCACGACCGAGCTGCCCGCAAAATCGACGTGCCCGTGGCCAAGCCCGTAGTTGACGCCAAGGCTCGATAGCCAGCCCCCGCCCCACGTCCAGTTGGCGAAGATTGGATAGATGACCGTCGAGATTACGAAGCTGAACAGCACGAATGAGAGAAACTTCCAGCGTTCGGCCATGGCTCCGGTGGGAATCGTCGCCGTGGTGTCCATGAAAACCATCTGGAACAGGAACATCGTGGCGACGGCGGGCGTGTAGTCCGAAAACGTTAGGAAGAACCCGCGCATACCAAAGAGGCCGAACGCCTTGCCCGCGACGTTGACAACGAACTCGCTCGAGAGCGTCGCGTCGTTGCCGAACGTCGCCATCTGCCCGACGCCGCCCATCTGTAGTGCGAAGCCCACCATCCAGAACCCGATCACCCCGATCGAGTAAACGAGGAAGTTCATGGCCATTACGTGGGCCGCGTTCTTTTTCCTGCACAAGCCGGTTTCGACGAGTGCGAAGCCCGCCTGCATGAACATGACGAGGAACCCTGTTACGAGCGTCCAGACAATGTTCGAGGCGGTTGCCTGCTCGGCAGCGCCAGCCTTCAGCTCCGCAATTTGTTTGGTCAGCTCAGCAAGCGACGGATCGAACATCTGCGATCTCCTTCTCCAACTCCAGCGCCCGCGCGCCGCCGTTTCCTCATGAATCGATCACAAACCCAATGCTCCACGGAGACGACCGTTCGCCGGTGTCCGGCCGCCGGGGGCAGGAGGTGACTCGATAAGCGCCATATTTGCCGACACCAAGCGCGTAGCGGCCTCTCGGTGGCCAGGCGCTTGGAAAATATCGCCGCGCACGAGTCCGCCATGTTTCGCTGCAATTTCTAACGCGAACGGCCCTCGCACGGGGTAGCCGCGTGCCGCTTACCCTCGCGTTGCGCGCTCGCTCACGAGCGGCCCGGTCATTCAGGTTTGGGGGCGCGGTCCTTGGACCGAACCACGAGCACGGAACAGCGCGCGCGCCGCACCACAACCTCAGCCACCGACCCAAGGAGCAAACGCTCGAGGCCTGCCGAATCGTGAGTGCCCATTACGATCATGTCTGCGGAAAGCGAGTCGGCAACGCGAACAATTTCATCAGTCGGATCACCGACGACGAACAGGCCGGCGACGGGCACCGCGACCTGACGGCGCGCCATGCGAACGTGGTGATCAAGGTAGTTCCGCGCTTCCGTGTGCAGCTCGCTTGCGTGTCCGCCACCAGGCGGCGCGCGATCGAATAGACCGCTCTTGAACACGTGAAGAATGTGTAGCTGCGCATGGTGCCAATTGCGACGCGCGAGCCGCGCGGCGGTCTCGATGACGCGACTCGCGCCAGGCGAGGTGTCCACCGCCGCCAAGATCACCGCGACTTGGTCCTCTGCGGCCCCGTCAACCGAGTCGACGTCAAGATCAGGATCCATGAGCCCCAAGTTACATCAGTTATGCAGCCTTGGCGCACAAATACTGCACTTGCGACAAACTGAGTCGCAAGTGACATCGCTCCGAAATCGCCCAGCTACCATAAGTGAGGAATGCGAGACGCAGTCAGCGACGTAGCCAATCCAGGTTGGACTATTGGTGAGCTCGCACTGAGCAGCTACGGTGCTCCCGTAGAGGCAGCGAGTGACCCGGACATTTATCTCGGTCCGCGCTCAGTTCTCGCGCTTCTCCTGCAGCTTTTAAACCTCACGCTGTGATAAGGGAAGCGTAAATGCCGAGCGCTTTCCCTTTCTGGACTTTGCTGTCATTTCCCGCCCTGGTCCTAGCTATCGCCGTATTCCCGATGACGATCCCGCATCGCTGGGAAAAGCGCGGCTTCCAGATCGCGGTAGTGGCGCTGTGCACGCTTCCGGTGGTGCTCTTCGAGCTGACGAGCGCGCGCGGCGAGCAGGTCTGGGACGGCCTGCGCGGCTACTTGGCGTTCGTGATCACGCTGGGCGCCTTATTTACGACATCGGGCGGAATTCACCTCAAAGGCGACATCAAGGCAACGCCGCGGAATAATCTACTCTTTTTGTTGGTCGGCGCTTGTCTCGCAAGCATCATCGGTACGACCGGCGCGAGCATGCTCTTGATTCGCCCGCTGCTGAAAACGAACCAGCAACGTGAGCATCGGGCGCACCTCGTTCCGTTCTTCATTTTGATCGTGGCTAATGCCGGCGGTCTACTGACGCCGCTTGGCGACCCTCCGCTGTTGGTCGGATATATCGAGGGGGTTCCATTCTTTTGGACGCTGCACCTATTTCCGATCTGGCTGTTGTACGTCGGGATTTTCTTGACCGCGTTCTACGCTGCCGACCGCCGCGCGTACCGACGAGAAACTCGCGCGGCGCTCGCGGCAGACCGCGCGGAGGTCGAGCCCTTGTCCGTCCTTGGTCGCAGGAATTTGCTTTTTTTGCTGGCGATTGTGCCCGCCGCACTATTGCCCGCCGGCTTCCGAGAGGCCGCGCTACTGGCGATTGCGCTCGCGTCTTTCTTCAGCACGCCTAAGGCGGTTCACGAGGCAAACACCTTCAGCTTCGGGCCGATCCTGGAGGTTGCCATCATCTTCAGCGGCCTATTCCTGTGTCTCGGCCCTATCGAAGTGACATTGGCCGAAGCCGCACCCCACTTTCCAGTGCAAGCTGCATGGCAACTTTTTTGGGGCTCGGGCGCGCTCTCTTCCGTGTTGGACAACGCTCCGACATACACGGCGTTCGTCGCGCTCGCGCGAGGGCTACCTAGCCACGCCGCCGCCCTCGTTGCGGGCGTCGATCCAATTAAATTGGCGGCCATCAGCGCAGGCAGCGTGCTCATGGGCGCCACCACTTACATTGGTAACGGACCCAACTTGATGGTCAAAGCCGTTGCGGAGGGAGAGCGCTACTCCGTGCCGAGCTTCTTCCGCTACTTCGTATTTGCTTTCACGACCATGCTCCCTGCGCATCTCATCGTCTCCGCGGCGCTGTGGTGGCTTGAGCGCTGACCAGAACAGCGTCGGGCGGGTTAGACGCAGTACGAAACGGCGGCCGCTGAGGGCTCGGTGTTTGCTGCCTCACCCAGCGCGGTCCCTACTGAAACCTCAATGATTTCATGGGGCTTCTGCCCGTAAGGATTTCGTATTTTTTTTATATGTGATCGGCGCGTTCACAGTAAGGAAAACATAAGGAAACAATCCGCGGCAATACTCCGGGGACACATCAAGAGTTGATCGAAATGCGTGCCAGAGGCCTTCTGGTGCAGCGGCCGTCTCTTATCTGCAGGCCAATCAACAACCGGAGTCTGACCATGTGGGAACAGTACAGGAAGACAGCTGTCGGCATTCAAGTCGTTATCGCACTGGTGACGTTAGCAGTGATGATCTGGAGTCATCACCTTGCCGTCGGCGCAGCGTTCTTCGTGGTCATGCAGCTGAGCGCTGTCCTCGGCGCAGGATGGTCACTGCGGCTCCATCGCCTTCAAGAGCGTGGCCGTTTGATGCGTGCACACCGCGGCTAAGCGGTCGTCTGTTACCTGCACTGTGATTGCTCGGAACCTTCTTTTTTCAACGAGGATAAGACATGTCAAGTTTGCTCTCCTTGCACCGCCACCGACAGTGGCTTCTGGTGCTGTGTCTGGCGGTCGCCGCGCTGGTCGGCGTACCGCGGGCCGCCCACGCGGACGAACCGACCCCCGATCCCATTGGAGCTTTTCAAACGACGCCGACCGCCGCATCGATCGCCGGCTACACGAAGCTCGATCCGGAGAAGGCAACCACGAAGGAACTCGCCGCCGCGCTCGACGCCGTGGCTCAATCGTCCTCTCGTAGCTTCTTCTCGATCAACTTCGTGTGGGTGCTTGTTGCGGGCTTCCTCGTGATCTTCATGCAGGCAGGCTTCGCGCTCGTCGAAACCGGCCTGATCCGCGCGAAAAATGCGGCAGAAACCTTCTCCATGAATTTCGCCGTTTATGCCTTGGGCATGTTCGGCTTCTTTACCACTGGCTTCGCCCTGATGTGCGGCGGCATGAATGGCACGAACATCGGCGGCCCGGCCGTGCTCGGCGGCGTGCCCACGCTGAATCACATGTTTACGGTCGGCTCGTCGGTTGCCGGCGACCACGGTTGGGGCTTGTTCGGCACCACCGGCTTCTTCCTGACCGGCGCAGGCTACGACTCGGCCGCCATCGTGCTGTTCCTGTTCATGATGGCGTTCATGGACACAACCGCTACGATCGTGACCGGCGCGTGCGCTGAGCGTTGGACGTACAAGCACTTTTTCGCGTACAGCGTTTTCGTAGGCGGCCTCATCTACCCGATCTTTGGCTGCTGGGTGTGGGGTGGCGGCTGGCTCGCGCAGCTCGGCTACCGCATGGGCTTCGGTCACGGTGCGGTCGACTACGCGGGCTCCGGCGTGGTGCACTTGCAAGGTGGCGCGCTGGCCCTCGTTACGGCCATCCTGATCGGCCCGCGCATCGGCAGGTACAACAAGGACGGCTCGGCCAATGTCATTCTGCCGCACGACGTCCCGATGGTGCAACTGGGCACGTTCATTCTGGCCTTCGGCTGGTTCGGGTTCAACGCGGGTAGCTCGCTCGCCGGTACTGATGGCCGTATTGGTATCGTCGCTGCAAATACGATGATCGCGGGCATGGCAGCAACCCTCAGCGGCATCATGTACATGTGGATCGTCGTCGGAAAGCCCGACCCGTCAATGATGTGCAACAGCATGCTGGCTGGTCTGGTCGCCATCACCGCGCCCTGCGCGTTCGTCACGCCAGTGAGCGCGTTCATCATCGGCGGAGTTGCTGGCGTGCTCGTCGTCTGGTCGGTATTCTTCTTCGACAAGCTCAAGATCGACGACCCGGTAGGCGCAATCAGCGTTCACGGCGTGAACGGCCTGTGGGGCGTGCTCGCGGTTGGGCTCTTCTCCGATGGTACTTACGGTGCCGGTTGGAACACGGTCGGCGCGACCGACTATATGGGCGTCGCAGGCAGGGGCGTTACCGGCCTGTTCTACGGCGACGGCAAACAGCTGATCGCGCAGTTCGTCGAAGCGGGCTCGTGCATTGCTTGGAACGTAGTCGTCGGCGGTGTGGTGTTCTACCTGCTCGGCAAGATCATTCCCGCTCGCGTCACTGCTGCGATCGAAATCGCAGGCTTGGACGTCCCCGAAATGGGCGTCCCGGCGTACCCCGAATGGCTGCCGCCAGTTGCACCGGAAGACGTTTCGCCTGAGCAGCTCGCGGCCGCGATGAGCTCGCTCGCTCCGGTGAAAGCCAGCTGAAGTAGCGTGTTCAGAAACAGCTAGTCGAGACTAGTTATGCGCCCGGCTGGCACGCTGTCAGCCGGGCGCGCTTACATGAGTCGCATCACCTCTTGGCTGTTCGCTAGCCAAACGAACGTAGGAGCAGCAGGGCATCATGTCTCCCGCCCAGGCGGTGCTGGTCGTCGAGGGTGAAACCCCAACTCGAGCCACGCTGGCCACCGCACTTCGCACTCAAAGCTACGAGGTGATCGAGGCAACGAGCGGCGGCGAGGGTTTGCTGAGCGTCGCTTCGTGCACGCCGAAGATCGTTTTACTCGGTGCCGAGTTGCCCGACATGCGGGGCCTCGAAATGGTGCGGCGGATTCGGGCGCAGAGTGACGTGCCGATCATCGTCATGTCGGCGCGGGAAGATGAAAAGAGCCTCATTGCGGCGCTGGACTCGGGTGCCAATGACTACGTCACCAAGCCTGTGCGGTACGCCGTGCTGCTGGCACGAATGCGTGTCCAGCTGCGCCCTGCCCGACCGGCCCGGCGCAGGTCAGCGGCTTCCGTCGTCGGAGCCCTTCGCATCGACCCAATCCAGAAGCGCGCCTGGGTGCGAGGGATTGAAGTTCCTGTCACGGTCACGGAGTTTCGCCTGCTCAGCGCTCTGATGCACCACGCTGGGCGCGTGGTGACACACCAGCAATTGCTCCGCCAAGTTTGGGGCGCCACCCACGCGCGAGATATCCAATACCTGCGTGTGTACATGAAGCAGCTTCGAGCCAAAATCGAGACTGAGCCCCGGCGGCCAGAATTCTTCCTTACAGCGCCCGGCGTGGGCTATCGCTTGAACGTCACTGACTGAGCCCAAGGCAGCACCACGAGTGGCCGCCCAGACGGTGACCGCATGACTGGACGGTGAACCAGGACACGAAGCCCCCTCGCGTCCGTGGTCTCCCTCTCCTCCGCGGTGCGCACGAAGCGCCGCACGCCACCCATCGCGCGCCAAGCACCTCAGCCGCCGGCCTTGTGTTTCAATTCACGCCCGCGCACGACGGGCGACAGTCACCAACGTGGCGACATCGTAGGTCATAACTCAAGGTTTCAATTCACGCCTGCGCACGACGGGCGACGCCAGGATTCGAGAAAAGCGGCGAGTCCGTTACGTTTCAATTCACGCCCGCGCACGACGGCAAACCGGTACCGCTGACGTTTCGCTGGCCAGTTTCAATTCACGCCCGCGCACGACGGGCGACATTCCACCGCCAGCGGTACCGCGGGCGACTCTGGAATCGTTTCAATTCACGCCCGCGCACGACGGGCGACCGAAAGCCTCGACGGCTTCAGCCGTCGCAAACACGTTTCAATTCACGCCCGCGCACGACGG
>JBDTYJ010000045.1:0-22792 GCA_040005755.1 Pseudomonadota bacterium | reverse complement strand
CCGCGCCGGGTTGAAGTCCCCAAGGTGCGCACGGTCGCTCCGGTTCCCACGCCGCCCACTCCGCTTTCGGTGCCGGCTCCGCCGCCGCCCCCCGCTCCGCTGCCGCCGGCCCCGGTGGTAGCAGCGCCGGAGCCCGCGTTCGTGCCGGTGCGTGCCATCAAGGCCGAACCGCGTCGGCCACCCCCGCCGGTGATTCCGGTGCTCGGCAAGGGCGTCAAAGCGAAAAAGAAAAAGGGTCACGATTAGCGGCAGCGTGGGCGCCAGCACGCGCCCAACTCGCAACTAGAGCCGCGACGCGGTCTCAGCTAGCTTCCCGCGCATGATTGACCCGACGAAGCGCGCCCGGCTGATCGAACTCCTGCGCGAACTCAGTTTCGAACGGCGACGCGTCACCCTAGCGTCCGGTCGCGAGAGCGACTTCTTCATCGACTGCAAGCAGACGATCCTGACCGCGGAGGGCCATGCGCTGGTCGGCGAGCTGATGTTCCAAGCGTTGGCCGACCTACCTACATGTGACGCCGTCGGCGGCGTCGAGCTCGGCGGTTGTCCGCTGGCCAGCGCGGTGTCTTTGGTGAGCTTTCAAAAGGGCCGGCCGTTGACCGGGTTTTACGTGCGAAAGCAGCGCAAAGATCACGGCTCCGCGAAGCTCGTCGAGGGCGACAAATCCCTCAAACCAGGCATGCGCATCGCGCTCTTGGAAGACGTCGTGACCACGGGCGGATCTAGCCTAAAGGCGGTAGAAACGCTGAAAGCGGCAGGTGCGGTGGTGGTGGGCATTATCGCACTCGTCGATCGGCTGGAAGGCGGCGCAGATACGATTCGCGAGGCCGGTTTGCCGCTCTTGACCCTGTCGACGCGCGCCGACTTCATGGAGTAGCCTGAGGTGCATGCGCGCGTTCCGTCGGAGCTCCGGTACACGCGCGCTGCATGCGCGTACGCTGGCGCTGTTGGGCGCCGCGGGCATGTGCTCCTTCGCTGCGCCCACGCGCGCCGCGGAAGGCCCAAAAGAGCGCGCCATCAGCACGACTGAAGTCGTGTCATGGCTGGACGCGAAAGAGCAGGCGGCGTCGGACGAGGGAGCGGCCGGTGACGACCTCGTCCCGCCGCTGCCGCCGCGTCACCAGGGCTTCGTAGTCGAATCGAGCGTGGGCGCCTTCGGCCAAGTCGGCGCCATGAAGAACATCTCGCCCATCGCGCCTTGGTTTCATGTGCAGTTCGGCTACGAGCCGCTCCGGTTCTTGATGGTATTCGCCGAAGGGGATCTGATGATCTCCAACACCTCTTACGCGCACCCGCCTCCCGAACCGCGCACTTACTCGCTCTGGGGGTTCGGCGCAGGGCTGCGCGGCACGGTCAAAGCTTTTGACCGTTTGGGCCTGTACCTGCAAGCCAGCCTCGGGGGTGCGGAAGTGAGCAATGACGTGCTCGGGCTCTACGGCTACACCAACGCCGACGCCTTCAATCTGTACCTCGCGGGCGAGCTGGGCGTGGAGTGGTACCAGGTGAGCCCGCATTTCGCGCTCGCGCTGCACGGCGGCCTGCGCGACTACACGGCCACGTTCAAACGCGAGCAAAGCGGCCAGCCACCCCTGGCCTGGGTGTCCGGCGTTTCGCTCCGTTATACGTTCTAGCGGGCGGCGAACGGCTGAAGGCCGAAGGCAAAGCCGGCCTCTTGCCGCGGGGCCGGGCGCGGAAAGGAAGTTCCTGCTTGCCTTCGCCCCACGTGCTAGTAGAAAAACGTGATCTTTAGCCTCTTTTACGGGCGGTAAACGCAACTTGGACAGCGATCTGGCCGAATCGATTTCAGCCTTGCAGAGCGCCTTCGCTCAAAGGCACGTGCGAGCCAAATTCGGCAAAGCCGAAGCGGCAGCGGTAGACCAGCTCAAGGCCCAGTTGAAGCTGCCTCGGCGCTTCCGCGAGTTCTTGCTGGCCGCCAACCCGGAAGACGTGGAAACGCGCACCCCAGCCGAGCGCGTGAAGCTGATTGCGGCGCAACGCCTGCTTGAAGAGCAGAAAGGGTTCGCCATGGTCGAGGGCGGGGCGTTGCGCTCAGCTGTCGCGCCGAACGGCTGGCGGGCTGGCTGGATCATCATCGCGCACAGCTCGCTGCTGGGCGACCCCTATTTTCTCGACGTCTCGAGCCCGGATGCCGAGGGGGATTGCCCCGTGTACACGGCCATGAGTGGCACGGATACCTGGAAGGCGCGCCTGTGCGCGTCGAGCTTCGCGATGTTCCTACGCATCCTGGCGATCGGGATGGAGGTCGCTAAAGGCTTCCCCGAGGAGGACATCGATATGGATGACGAACAAGTCTTCCGTGAAGCCCTAGGGCCAAAGATCCGTGAATACGACCCCGCCGCCCTCAAAGCCGGGCACTGGACATGACTCTTCCGGCTACGCTTCGCGCGCTCAAACAAGGCGCGCCGGAATACGGTGCGCTGCTCGCGAGCCTGGCGCGCCGCGGCGAGAGCGATCTCGATCGCGTCGAGCCCGCGGTGCGGGAGATTTTGGCGGCCGTCCGTACCGAGGGGGACGTCGCCCTGACGCGTTACGTGGAACGTTTCGAAAAGCGGGCTCTGCCCAAAGCCTGGCTACAGCGAGACTATGGCGGTGAAGCCGCATTGCGCGACCTCCCGACCCCAGTCGCGGAAGCGCTGGTGGAAGCGGCAGCCCGCATCCGCCGTTACCACGAGCGCCAAGCTCAGGCGCTGGGCGGGTTCGAGTACAAGGAAGCCGGCGTCACGCTCGGCAGCCGCGTCACGCCCTTGGCTCGAGTCGGCGTGTACGCCCCCGGCGGCAAGGCTCGCTATCCCTCCAGCGTGCTGATGTGCGCGGTACCCGCACAAGTCGCCGGCGTTTCGGAAATCATCGTGGCCTGCCCGGATACCAGTGCGGAAGTGCGCGCGGCCTGCCACCTAGCGGGCGTGCACGCGCTCTTGGACGCGGGTGGCGCACAAGCGGTGGCCGCCCTAGCGTACGGCACTGAATCAGTACCGCGCGTGGACAAAATTGTCGGCCCCGGCAACATCTACGTCGCCGCCGCGAAGCGCTTGGTATTCGGTGAGGTCGACATCGACAGCATCGCCGGTCCGAGTGAAATCCTGGTCATCGCCGACCACAGCGCCGATCCGGTGCTGGTCGCGGCTGACCTGCTCTCGCAAGCCGAGCACGATGAAGCCGCCTATCCGCTGCTCGTGACGAGCAGTGAAGCGCTGGTGCCTCGTGTACAGGCCGAGCTCGCCCGCCAGTTGGCAGATTTGCCGCGTGTGGCCATCGCGGAGGTTTCGGTGCGAAACAACGGCATCGCCTTGATCGTGCCGGATCGTGACGCGCTGGTGGCGGTCGCCAATCAGCTCGCGGCCGAACACGTTGCGGTGCACACGGTCGAAGCGCGCGCGCTGGCCGATCGAATCCTACGCGCGGGCGCAATCTTCGTCGGCGCCATGACGCCCGAGGCTGCGGGCGACTACCTCGCCGGGCCCTCCCACGTACTGCCTACGGGCGGCGCGGCCCGCTATGGCGCGCCTCTTGGCGTGTACGATTTCGTTTCGCGTACCTCGATCATCGACTACGAGGCCAGCGCGCTGATCGAACAGGGGCCGAAAATTACTGCGTTCGCCCGAGCTGAGGGGCTCGAAGCGCACGCGCGCGCGGTCGAATACCGCACGCTCCCGAAGCGGTAACCAGCAGTAACTGCTACACAATTGCGCCCGGAGCGAAATGCCGGCGCCGCGCCGGCCGCTGGCAGGATGCGCGATGCGTCCTGCGCTACGCTTCGCAGACGACGGCACGCGCGCTCCCACACCAATTTAAGTGGACGATCGCGCGAGCCACGGCGCACCCAAGGTATAACGTGTCTGCGTTTTCCTTGGTGCATGTGCAGGAGAGTCGATGACTGCGAGCTTGATGCGACGGCTGATGATGTGTGCGTTGCTCGTACTGGGTGCGGCTGGTTGCGCAAGTGAGCGCCCGCCAATCAATCAGGTACAAGCCAATGCGCTGAAGAAGTCGTTCTTCATTGGCGAGAACTTGTCGGACCCGAGCGACAATCCGGAGTTCTACTACCGTCCCACGATCGTGGATGTCGACTACGGCGCGGGTGGCGACGAGCTGTTCACGGCCAGCGGCGCGCAGACGATCGCCCGCGTCAGCTTCGAGGTCACGGAGGATTTGTTACTCGCGCGCCTCACCTACGAGCGCATCGCCGATTCGACCGGCAATGGCACGCCCAGCTCCCCCGATCAAAACAGCGGGCAAATCGTGGCCGCGTTCAAGATCGAAAGTCACTTCGACATCAAGCGCAGTTACAACACGACCACCGGTGAAGAGCTGAACGTCATCGAGGAAAATACCAAGGATAGCCCTTGGTATGCCCGCGAATACATGCGTGTGGATTGGTCGCAGAACCTGATCACGAACGCTTACCAGCTGGACACCTTGGCCGCGATGTCCGCCTTCGACGATGCATTTAAGTACGAGCCGGTCGCTTATTCCGCGACGGAGCCGGGCGACCCGGACGCGCCCACGTTCGATCCAAGCGGCTATTTCGACATCACGAACAAGGTGTTCGTTACCCCCCAAACGGTCGAAACGCCCTTCGGCTCACTCCCTGCCTGCTTCCTCACGCCAGATTTCTTCGGCGGCAGCGGGCCGGTCGGAAACTGCAACCCGACCGAGGTCAAAGTGCGCTTGTCCTTCAGGCGCGTGGTGAGTGATGACTACGAGCCGGTGCACTGGGACGGCCAGCGCATGGCCATCTTCGGCATGTTCACTACTGGCACCGTCAACCCGGACCGCTTGGGATACGACCGCAACTATGGCGTGGTCGACGACAAGTGGTACCGCTTCACCTCGCGTCACAATATCTGGGCTCAGAGCCACGCCCGCGACGCGAGCGGGCAGGTCATCCCTTGTTACACCGACAAGACGACGCCCGTGGGGGCACTGCCCTCGCGCGACGTCGATCCGCTGAACGGCACTGATGACGAGTGCGAAGCGGCAGGCGAAGGCTCGCGCTGTGACCAATTCACTCATGCGTGCACGCTCCCGTATCGCCAGCGCACGCTGAAAACGTCGCCCTTTTACTACGGCCCCGAGAGTGATCCGAGTCTGTTCGACGCGGCAGCGCAAGCGCTTTCGCAGTGGGACGGGGCGCTGCGCCAAGCCGCGCAAACCGCCATGTACACCGAGTGCCTGCGCGCCTCCCAGACCGGTGTGTCCACGACGTCGATCGCCGCGTGCAAGACGCAATACGATCCCAGCCTCGAAGCGGCGCAAGCCGCGCTGCCCCACGTGTTCGTCCTCTGCCACAACCCAGTCGTTCGGCACACGCCGGCCGCCCCAGGCGATGACGATGAGTCCTGTGGTCCGGCGAACCTGCTGGCGCGCGTGGGGGATCTTCGCTACCACATGATCAATTTGATCCAGAAGCCGCAGAGCAATTCGCCCTGGGGCATCATGGTGGACGCGGTCGATCCGATCACGGGCGAAGTCGTGTCTGCGAGCGTCAACATCTGGAACGCCGTGACGGATCTCGCCGCGCAGAACGCGGTTGATACGATGCGTTGGTACCTCGGGGAGCTGTCAAACACGGATATCAGCCGGGGCAGCTACTTGAATGATTTGGTGGGCGCGCACGTGCGCCTGCCCGAGTCCGACAGCGCCGGCCCACCTGTCCTCGACGACGACTCCATCAAGGCGCGCTTGGCATCCCTGGACTCGCGCCTCAATGACGGCAAGCAGCAGCTGGCGCTACCCTCGCCTGGCATCGGCGCCCGAGCCTTGGCCGACTGGGCCGAGTCGGAAACCCGGAAGAAGTACGGGGATCGCGTGCTCGGTTCGGGTAACGCGGGGAACGACAGCCGGCTGCTTGCGGCGCGCGGCTCAGCCGTGGAATCCCAGCTCGTCACGGCACCCTACGTGCACTTGGCCGGTCTGGATCCGAAGGTATCACCCACCGACATTGGCATGCGCATGGCCTCACCGCTGCGCGGCAACTTCGCGCAGTTCTTGATCGACTTCGAACAAGCGCGCCAAAACCGGCTGGCAGCCATCGGTAGCTGCATGGAGCAAGCGCCTGAACCGAACGACATGGCGGACTGGGCGGCCATCATGGCCAAGAAGTTCCCGCTAGCGGATGAAGATCCCAAGACCCCTGGCGTGCAGGCGTCCGCCGCCAACATCGCCACTCGGAACGAAAAATGGCGTGACTACATCAGGCGCCACCTGACGGTCGGCGTACTGGAGCACGAGCTTGGCCACTCGATGGGCCTGCGTCATCAATTCACTTCATCCTTCGACGCGCTCAACTTCCGTCCGCAGTATTGGCAGCTGCGCACGCTGAACGGCACACAGACCACGGCCTGCACGTCCGCTACCAAGGACGGCGCCACGTGTGTCGGCCCGCGCTGGTACGATCCGATCACACAGGCAGAGCGGGACGGCTTGATCTGGCGTTGGCAGCAAACCTCCGTCATGGACTACGCGGGCGACCTGACGCAAGACACGCTCGGCATCGGCGCCTACGATCGAGCGGCAATGCGGCTCGAATATGCTGACGTTGCCGACGTGTGGGACGATAAAGCGGCCCTTTGCCATCCCGCCAGCGGCGGCGGCATTTTGGGAGGCGGCGCCTCGAGCGGGCCCACGTGCTCGCAGAAGGGCGAGACGCTGCACTCACTGTTGGATGGCTTCGGCGGCCTGACCGGGCCGTTCTACAATGACGGGCGAGAGGCTTTTCACTACTCGCAGCTAAACGCGCGCGTGAACCTGCTCGGACGCTGCAAGGAGGTGAGCGGTGATCCTCCAGCTGGCTGGGACGAGGAGAAAGACGGCGCGTACAGTCCCGAGTTCGACGGCGAACTGGTCAACGGCACGGGCACTCCCGGTCGCTATCAAACTTGCTCCGGTATTCCCACTGACTACGTTCCCTACCGCGAGTTGCAGCCAGACACGGGCGGCTTCGTACAGGAGCCCGCGCTCGGCGACGGCATTCAACGAACCTTCGACGCTCTCGGACGGGTGCGCCGGCCGTACATGTTCGGCACGGACAACTACGCGGACATCGGCAATCTTCCGGTGCTGCGCCACGACAACGGCGCCGACGCCTATGAAGTCAGTCACTACCTGATGAACGAGTACGAGGATCGCTACGTATTCGACGATTACCGCCGGCAGCGTACGACCTTCAGCTTGAAGAATGCTTTCATGCGCGGGGTCGAGCGTTACAACGACAAGCTGAAGGAAATTACCAAGGGTTTTGCCCTATATAACGAGCTTTACCAGGGGACCGGCACGTTCGAGCGCTTGGCCGAGAACGACGGCGAGTTCAAGGCCAGCGCGCTCGCGTCGACGATGGTGTTCGACCACTTCGCGCGCATCCTGACTCGTCCGAATTCGGGCGCGCACTTCGGCGACACCGCGCAGAGCCCTTTCGGTGACCTGATCTTGCGCTCGACGGATCAGTTGCCCAGCGTAGCCAAGGATCCTTCTGCCATCAATTTGATGATCCCCGATGGCTCGACCGCCATCGGCAAGGACGTCGCTTGGGGTGGCCGCCTGCTCAACAACAGCTACGACCCCACGAAGGGCTATTACACGATCGACTACAACTACAACGTTGGCTCGTACTACGACAAAACGCTGTCCATCGCGATGCTGACTGATTCCGAGGATCGCTTCGTGAGCCAGTCGCGCGATGACTTCGTCGACGGCCGCTACCGCAACACGAGCTTTGCCACGCTCTTTCCCGAAGGCGTGCGCCGGCTCTTGGCCAACAGCCTGACTGAGGACGACGACATCAAGGGCTGGCGCGTGGCCTCCAGCAAGGGAAAGCCCAACCTGGACGCGAGCGGTGCCCTCGCGCAACCCATGGGGTTCACCTCGTGGTGGCCTAAGGATTCACCGCAGGTGTGTTGGCCCACGTCCGGACGCTTGCAATGTCAGGAATTCCCGCTCGGCTCGGCGCTTCCTGGCGAAAACGTGCCCAAAGAGTCGATCGCGCTCGACCCCGAAGTTGGTTTCGAAATCGACAAGTTCAGCACCTTCTTCTCGATGATCTACCTGGCGGACAGCTGGAAGCTGAATTGGGTCGACATGATGCGCGTTTGGCAGGTTGGCGCCGACACCATGCCCGGCTTTCCCGCGGCTGAAACCGTCGCTTGGCGAGACCCATCGAGCGGGCAGCTGTTCATCGCGCACAGCTACGGCACGGAGGTAATCGGTGGCAAGACCGTACAGCGCGGCATTGCGGCACGGGTCCTGGAGTGGATGAACGTACTCACCGCGAAAGCGTACGTCGTCAGCGCCACGGATCCGGTGACGGGCGAGCAAACGGTGCAACGCTACGCGGATAACAGCGCGTGCCCGCCCGGCGTGGATTACTGCATCGGGCAACCCACGCAGGCGAACTCGGCGTTTGCGATCCGCGCGACCAACTACAAGAGCGTGATCGATTTCATGCACCAGGTTGCGTCGCAACTTGGCTTTTACGGTTTACAGTGGCGCGGCGTCTATTGACCGATCGGTACCGTAAAGCAGTCGTGGCGTTCGGCGTCGCGCTGGCGAGTTGCCGGCACCACGACAGCACCCCAGCGCCAGCAGCGTCGGCGGCAGCTGCCACTCGGGCGGCCGGGCGTCACTTCACGCTCGAGGCGCGTGGGCTGCATTTCGTGGCCGAAAAGAAGCGCGCCGAGGAAATTTGGGCGGCAAAGCCGACCCTACCCGAGTGCACGAAGCTGCTCCACGAAACCGGCGACGCCGAGCTGTGCAATGCCGCCGGGAGCGCCCTGTCAGACATCGAAGCACTTTCAGCGGATGCTCCGAGCGAGCGCATTTTGCCCGTGTTGGGCAACGGCTCATTGGCGCTGGCCCGCCTCTCGCAGCGAGCTCGTTATCAATCGCTGACGGAGATCAGCCAGCGCCGCGTGACGGCCGATGCGGGCGCGCCGCCGGCGGCGTCGGGCTCCGCCATTCCCCTGCGCCGAATCCACCTACCGCAAAGCCCGTTTGCGGCACACCAGGAACACCCCGCAATCGAGCAGAATGATGGACCGGCAGCCCAGTTCTTGGCGGCCGTGCTGCGCCTGGAGCGGGACACGCTAAGGAATCTCGGCGCGTACCTGGAATATAGTTCGCTAACAGAGCGCCGCGCTGCTTTGGGCGTGGTGAAACAGCTCCGCGAGACGCGCCCGCAGTGGCAGCAGCTCGATAGGCTGATTCGCGAAGCCATGCTGCTCGAGTCAGACCCGAGCTTGAAGCAGGAATTGAGCGAGCTTGCCGCGAGCGCTTTACCTCGCGGCAACCGGCTAGGTCAGCCTACGGTTTCCAAGTAGCCGCGCTGCACGAGCGTGGCGATGCTCTTGGCGGCATCCAGATCCATGCCGTGAGTAGTTTCGAACACGGCGCCCAGCGTGGGCGCGTTCAACACGTCCTGAAGTAGATCCAGCTCCGTCGCGCTGAGCTCACTCAGCTTCGGCTCGCAAGGCGCTTTCAAGCGCAACGCTTGGGCCATGGGCGGCAGGCGACTGCGCAAGGCGTTGAATTCATCCTGCAGCCGGAAACCCTCCATCAGGATTTCTTGGGCGCTCGCCTCAACCTGCGCGTCGAACTCGCGAGTGTCCGGTGGGTCGAGCGCGAAAACGCCGCGGTGCCACTCGAGCATGCGGTACACAGCCTTCAGCGGGGGCACGCCTTCCGCGCCCTCGATGAGAGCCAAGCGCACCTTGCCTTCTTTCAAGAAGATGCGCCCTTCGTGAGCCGGAGTACGAAGCACCAGCACGCCATCCTTCTTGGAGGTGCCGAGTAGCTGCAGCAAGTCCGGAAGGGGGATCTCCTCCAAGCTGCCCGACATGCGCGGAGCCTCTTCCCCGCTGCGATTCAGCGTGGCGCGTTGCCGCGCGGTTACGCGACCGGCAGCAACGGCCTTGAGGTCGAGCTTCCCCTCCCCGCTCTGCGCGAACGAGATCACCTTCAGGATGTTCGTGCCGATTAAGACGCGGTCGCCTTCTTTCAGCGTGCCTTGGTCGACCTTTTCACCGTTCACGAAGGTGCCGTTCGTCGAGCCGAGGTCCGCGATGCTGATCACGCCGTCAGTCAGCGCGATGCGTGCGTGCTTGCGCGACACCATCTCCTCTACGAGGACCATGTCGAGCTCGCTCGAGCGGCCGATGACGATCTCCTGGCCGTCAGCCAGCGGGTACTCCCCACCCTGATATTTACCGGAAATGAAGCGCAGCCCGAAGCGGATGTCGCTGGGGCTGGGGTCGGAGCCGCTCGATTTCGGCGCGAAACGCTTGGTCATGGTCGAAGGTGAAGGGAGGCTCTGGGTCCGCAGCTAATGAGCGCCAGAAAGGTGGAAGGAAAAATCATAGGTCCCCTAGGAAGAACGGGTCAAGCACGCTTCAGGCTCGCTCCGGGCCGGGGGGCGCGGCTAGCGCCGGTTTGAGCCCAAGTCGGGGCGCGGCCGGGGCTTCATCGCGCGGGTGTGATGTTGCCGGCGGCGGGGGGCGCGGCGAAACGTGAGGCTCGGCGACAACCGGCAACACGAGCGAAAAGGTCGAACCGGCCCCCGGCCGCGATACGACCTCAATCCAGCCGCCCATCTCTTCCACTACCCGTTGACTGATGGCTAGGCCGAGGCCGGTGCCTCGGTCCTTGGTGGTGAAAAATGGCACGAACAAATTCTTCTGCACCTGGGGCGCAATGCCCGGCCCCTCGTCGCGTACGGCGATTTCGATCCAATCCGAGTGTGGAACAACTTGGTCACGACCGAGCACGGCTGAGTTGTGCTCGTTGCGCCGACGTGTGGTCACTTGCACGGTGCCATGCCCGCCCATGGCCTGCACTGCGTTCCGGATCAAGTTGATGAGCACCTGACGGAGTTGCTCCGCGTCCGCGCGAACCATGGGCAGCGCTTCGGCGAGGTCCGTGCGTAGCTCGCACTCCTCCGTGCGGTCTGAAGCGAGCACCGTCAACGTCCGCTTCACGACCGCATTCACATCCACGGCGCCGGCATCGCCTTTGGATGGCCTCGCGTAGTCGAGCACCGAGCCCACCACGCGATCCAGCCGTTCCACCTCTTCCAAGATGATGCTCACGAACTCCATGTCCGCGTGGCCGAGCTTGGTTTCGTGGCTGGGGTCGCCGAGCAGTTGGGCGGCTCCCTTGATCGCTCCGAGCGGGTTCTTCACTTCATGCGCCAAACCAGCGGCCATTTGCCCGAGCGCCGCCAAGCGATCGCGCTCCTGCATGCGCCGATACTGACGAGAATTCTCGATTACCACGCCCACTTGCACGGCCAATGACTCGAGCAGCGCCACTTCATCGGGCGAGAAGGCGTCGCGCACGCGGTCGTCGACGACCAGCAAGATGCCAAGCAAATCCTGCCGTTCGCCGTGCACGCCGAGACACACGGCTTGCTTGAAGGAGCCGAGCACCTCCGCGGCAGTAAGCAGTCGTTCGTCCGCCTCGGCCTCACGCGTCCAACCCGTACGCCGGCTTTCCACGAACTTATAGCTGACCTCTTCGAGCACGATGGATGACGTCGCGCTGAGGCGTTCGACCAGTGGTCGAGCGGTTACGACGTCGATGCGTGAGGGCGCGACCGGACCGAAAGAAGAAGCCAGTGAAAAGTCAGAGCCCAGTGGGTCCGGCAAATACAGCGCGGCGCCGGTGGCTCGGCGCGACGCCTCGAGGGCAGAAATCACCACGCTCTGCAGCTCGGAAACCTGCAGCACGTGCACCAGCTCCGCGCGCGCACGCCCAATCGCGCGCTCCAAATCCACGCGCTCACGGAAGAAGACCTTGTGCGTGTAGTTTTCCGCCTTGGTACGCAACGGTTCGAACAGCACCAAGATCACGATGGCCGCCAAAATGGCGCCCAAATACATGGTTTCGAAACCGCCGAAGAGCACCACGAACACGTAAAAAATGCCGGCCAGCGCGAACGCCAGCGCAGTGGACACCAGCAGCTGCCCGAGAATGTCGTACAAATCCACCAGTCGCTCGCGCGTTAGCGACTCGGAGAGCACGAACAGAAATACGATACTGAGCACCGCGCTGACCGGCGGCAGCGGCGCACCGATGAACCACAAGAAGTCAGCCAAGCTCAGGATCGTCGCGAGCGCGCCGATGAAAACCAAAAAGCGTACACGCCGTTGCACCGCGCGGGAGCCACTGCGCTCGCCGCGCATCACGAGCGTCCACAACGCGGCGGCAATCAAGCCGAACACGTAGAGGAACACGGCTCCGCGCACGAGGCCATGACGGTGCTCTGTCAAAACGAGACCGAGCATCGGTACCATCAAGATGCCGGCGACACGCTTCAGCGGTGAGGTGCGGCCAGACTCCGGCACAATCGACTCGAACAAGTGCACGGCGAACTGCGGCAAGAGCACCGCGAGCACCGCCGTCCAACGCGCCCAGAGATCACTGCGACCCACGTGGTACAGCCACTGAGCTAGGTACCAAAGCCCGATGTCGCCAGCCAGGCCAGTGAAGAACAGCTGCGGTAGGCGCGGCTTGCCCTTGAGCAGGACGGACACGGCAATGGCCAACGCGAGCACTCCGCAAAACAGCGAAGTACGCGTTCGAAGGTCCATTCCGCCCATGGCCGAACCTTACCGCGGCCGGGAACTCCGACAAGGCTCGATCAGCCAGGAGTGCGGATCGCCCTGCGTGGGACGCCACAGCCGCCGACCCGCGGGGGGCAACTCAGCCGTGCAGGGCGAACGCTGCGGCGAAACCGCAACCGATGGCGATGCTTGCCGTCACAGCGAGCAGCGCGCGGTTGCGCATTTTGGTGCGATTTACTGCGTCCAAAACCGCCTCCCGGCCATGATCAGCCCGCCGGTTACCCTTGAGGCCGTGCACGATACAGATGCCAAACGCACCCGAGATCACGAGGTAGCTCGCTGCAGCCAATGGCACAGCCACGAGCCAACCCAGCTTTTGAACCAGCCCAAACTGGCCGGCCACGAAAAACCCAACCAGCGCGAGGCCTGCCATGAGCACACCCCCGCGCAGCGCTTGGTTGCTCGCGCGTCCGCCGAGGTTCCGCTGGTTGCAGGCCAACACGGGCTTTAAATTAGCCTCCGGCCCGGTGCTCGGCAAGGGCGTGTCGCCTCCTTCCTCTATATTTGCCAGAGTGGGGCGCGTGAGCTGGGTCGCCCGCAGTCGCCTGATCGACATCCGAGACGGCGAGATCGCGTTGTTCCTGCGCGTGTTCCTCGTGCTCGTGCTCACGATCGCAGGACACACGTTGCTCGAAACCGCGCGCGATGCGCTGTTCCTGGCAAAGCTGCCCGCAAAAATGCTGACGCTGGTGTACGTCAGTGTAGCGGTCGGCACGCTCTTGATTGCGCCCTTGAACGTTCGCCTGACCCGGCAAGCCGGCGCGCGGAATGCGCTCATCGTGTCACTCCTGCTCGTGGCGCTTGTCACCGCTTGGTTTCGCACCCGAGTTCCGTCCGCTGGGGTCGTATTTGCGCTGTACGTGTTTGGAACACTTTCTGCGACTCTGTTGATCGGCCAATTCTGGCAGCTCGTCGGAACCCTATTTTCGGCTGCGCAGAGTCGCCGGCTGTTCGGTCCGCTCGCTTCTGGCGGCGTGCTGGGCGCCATCGCAGGCGCTGCGGTAGCGACCGCCTTGGTCGAGATCACATCGGTGCGCTCGCTGTTGTCCGTCGCAACGCTCGCTTATTTTTGCGCAGCGTGGCTGGCGAGCAAGGTGCCGCTGGATGGAGTGGTGATCGCCGAGCGCGCGCGCACGAAACTGAGGCCCGAGCTCAGCAAGCTGGGTCGCGATCCATTTCTGTGGCGCTTGGCAGCGATCGCTGCGCTGTCGATCGCCGCTTCGACGGTGATTGACTACTTGTATCGCGCAAAGGTCGCGAGCACGCTCCAGCCACATCAACTGGGCGCGTTCTTCGCGCACTATCAACTCGTGCTGAATGTCGGCTCCTTGCTGCTTCAGCTGACGGTCACCAGCAGTGTCGTGCAGCGCGTGGGCGTGCTCGGCTTAGCGCTCACGGCGCCCCTTCTGCTCAGCGCGGGGAGCGCGCTTTCTGCGGTGTCCGGCGCGGCATTCTACGTGGTGGTTGCGCTCAAAGCGACGGACTCGGCAATGCGCAACTCTCTCGGGCGCGTCGCGTCCGAGCTGCTCTGGGCGCCGGTCGAAAATCAGGCGCGCGGGCGGGGCCTGGTCGATTTGCTCGTAACCCGAACCACGCAAGCCGTGGTCGGTGCAGGCTTGCTCGGAATCACGCTGTCCCACACGCCTTCACCGCTGCTGCTGGCCGTGTGTGCGACGGTGTTGTGCTGCGCGTGGCTGGTCGTGGGCATGGGCCTGCGCGCGCCTTACATCGCTCGTTTTCGGAGCGCGCTCAGCCGCGGCAGCGTCGAGCGGGATTTCACGCTCGGCGAGCTCGATCTGACCTCCGTCGAGATGCTGGTCGAATCGCTCGCCAAACCGGAGGCCGATGAAGTCATCGCAGCCATGAACGTGCTCGCCGAGCGCAAGCGCGCGCGGCTGATTCCCGCACTCATCTTGCACCACAGCGACGAACGCATCCTGATCCGCGCCTTAGAGCTATTCGGCGCGACGGACCGCAAGGATTGGTTCCCGCTCGGCGAGCGCTTGATCGAACATGAGAGCCTGCGCGTGCGACAGGCCGCGCTCCGCGCCTTCGCGCTGGCCGGAGTTGCGCCGGTGCTCCAGCGCATCGCAGATCACGCCGAACCGGCGTTGCGCGCCTTTGCCTCCCTGTATCTCGCTCAATTGCAGGACAAAGTTTTGCCCGCGGATCCGCTGCGTTGGGAGCTCTTTCGCGACGACGACGAAGCGCACACGCTGAAGCTCGCTTTCATCGAGACACTGGCCGCACACCCGTCCTCGGACGCCACGCGTGTCTTGCTCGGCCTCGCGAGCCTGCCAGCGCTGGTCAACGCGGTCACGCAGTCTCTGGAGCTGGTGGGGGATGAGTCGGCCATTCCGTTTCTGATTAGCCGGCTGCCCTTCGCAGAAGAGCGCCTGTCCGCACGGCGCGGTTTGGCGCGTATCGGGGAGCCCGCGTTTCAAGCGTTGCGCACCGCGATCCTGAACCAAGGGACCCAGCGAAGCATACGCATTCACATTCCCCGCAGCGTTGCGGCGTTCGCCACGCCCGCCGCCGTGACGCTGCTGCTCGAGCTAATGAGCAGCGACACAGAGGGCTTGGTTCGCTACAAAGCGCTGCGCGGGCTCGGCGACCTCGCGCGCGGGACCTCTCTCGTCATCGAGGTGAAGCCCGTGCTGGAGGAACTAAAGCGCAACGCGCTCGAATACCTCAGGCTGTTTTCGGCTCGCACCGCGATCGCGGAAGAAGCCGGCGAACACGCCCGGCTAGCCCTCAGGCTCGTACAGGAGCTGCTGGACGACAAAATCCAACAGTCCTTCGATCGCATCGCGCGCTTGTTGCAGCTCGTGCATCGAGGAGACGACATTAGGACCATCTTCTCGGCGCTGATGGCGGAAGACCGCAGGCAACGCGGCCGTGCCATCGAGTTTCTCGATGCGCTGATTCGAGGCTTGGGACGCGACTCGGACGACGTCGCGGCGTTGCTCAGGTTGGTCGTAGATGAACTTCCGGCGTCGGAGCGCGCGCAACGAGCCGCCGAACTGGTCGGCGTATTCGCGAACATTCTGGACACGCTGACGCGGCTTTCCCACGATTCAGATGATATTTTGCGCGATCTCGCGACGCATGCGCTCAGCACCCTGGGCAGGCCGCGCGCCAGTGAAGCGCCGAGCCTCAGGCAACTCGTGGAGCGGCCCGCGTGACCATCAGCGACGCCGAACGTGTAAAGCGCGAGTTGCTCCTGCGCTCGCTCTTCCCGAGCATGCCAGTGGCCGCGAACGTTCGTTTCATCGAGCTGCTGGAAGACGTCGAGCTTGCGGCGGGGCAGCTGGCTTTCGCCCAGGGCGAAGCGCCGGATCGCTTCCTGTTCTTGACCGAAGGCCGGGTCATCATGGAGGGCGAAGGCCAGCTGCCGCTAGAATTCTCCGGGCTTGCAGTAGTGGGCGTGATGGACGCCGTACTCAACCGTCCGCGCGTTCGCGCGTGCCGAGCGCTCGAGCCCAGCAAAGCTCTGGCCGTCCGCACCACGGATTGGTTCGACATGCTGGAGGACAACGCGGAGGTGGCGCGCGCCGCGACGCGCAACTTTGCGACGCGCCTGTACGATCGCTGGCACGAGCTGGCACCGAAGTTGGCGCGCCACAGCACGCCGCCCCCGGGCGTGGTGCCGAAAGCCTTCGAAAATTACGACAAGATACTGGTATTGCGGCAAGCGGCATTCTTGAAGCGCGCGGGCATGCAAGCCGTGGCGAGCTTGGCCACCGTCGCGGAACCGCTCTCGCTCAACGCGGGAGACGCTTTGTTCGAGGCCAACAACGAGGGCCGGCACTTTTACGTGGTGGGCGCGGGCTTGATCGAACTGTCGCAACCCGGCGGCTTCCGAATCACCCACACCACGAGCGATTTGGTGGGGGGCCCGGCTTCATTCTGCAACGCGCTCCCGAACTACGCGGCGCACGCCCTCACCGACGCGATCGTGCTGCGCATCTCGCAGCAGGATTTCTACGATCAGGCCGAGGAACACGGCCGACTTGTGCGGGGCACGCTCGCGTTCCTGATTTCCGAGCTGGAGGCGGTTCAGGCCGTGGCTGAACCTCGCCTCGAGGTGAACCTGGGTGCAGCAGCGATATGACCATCATGGCACCCGATCGCTATCGTACAGGCCGTGCTCATGGATGTACGCGAGTACAGCGCGAGGCAAGGACGAAAACAGCAATGTTTCGCTTACGGCGCTGCCACGCGCTGCCAGCGCCCCGCGGATGGCAGTCGACGAAACATCCGGCAGCAGCGCAGCTCGTGCGCTCGGGTGTTCGGAGCCCGGCCGCCCCATAACGAACGGCGGCGCGAGCGCGCTGACGCGCTCGAAGGCGTGCCACTTGGAGGTATCACCGAGCACGTCACTGCCGATTAAGAGCCTCAAATCCCAATCTGGGTTCGTGCGGATCAGATGCTCAAGGGTGTTGAGCGTGAGGCTCGGGGTCGGCAGCGCACTCTCCACCGTCGACACCTCCACCCCGGCAATTCCCGAAAACGACAGTTCGCACATTCGCACGCGATGTCGAAACGGAGTGAGCTGCTTCTGGAATGCGTGCTCGAACACCGGCACCACGAGCACGCGCTCGAACCCGCCGACCTTCAGCGCATACACCGCAGCCAGCACGTGAGAGATGTGCGGCGGGTCGAAGCTTCCGCCGTAAATTGCGACTGATTTTCGCATCCGGTGCCGCAAGTCTATAGTGTTTCCGGAATCAGGCCCATGCCTTCATCCGTGCCAGACCCCATCTTTGGAAGCCCGTGACCGATCCCGCCAGACTCAGAGCACCCAGCGACCCGGTGACGATTAGCCATGACGGCGAGAGTGTCGTCGTGCAGCGCGGCGAAGCCCTGGCAGGCGGGCTGATCGCAGCGGGTCGGGTCCTCATGGCCCGGAGCCCGAAACTACACCGAGCGCGCGGGCCGTACTGCCTGCGGGGCGCTTGTGACGGCTGCACCGCGCGAGTGAACGGCGTACCGAACGTGATGACGTGCTTAGTGCCAGCCGCAGCGGGGCAGCGCGTCGAGACCCAAAACGTGCTGGGGTCGCGTGAGGTGGATCTGTATGAGGCCACCGATCTGCTCTTCCCGGAGGGCTTCGACCACCATCGACTGCTGGCTGGGACCGGCACGTCGCGCCTGCTGACCACGTTCGCGCGGCGCATGAGCGGCCTCGGGATACTTCCGGAGCAGGCCTTGCCACCGATCGCGGCGGAGAGCATTGAGACGCCAGTGTTGATCGTAGGGGGTGGCGCGGCAGGTCTGGCTGCTGCCGCGACGCTTGGGCGGCGTGCCGTACTCGTTGATGACGCTCTCGCACTCGGCGGCTCGCTCGGCACACTCGATCCGACACGCGCCACGCAGCTGATCCAGCGAGCGCGCGGTGCGGGCGCCGAGCTGCGTCACGGCACCACCGCGCTGCTGCTGTCACGGGAGCCTGAAGACGGCAGCGGTCGCATCACCGCGTTGCTGGAAAGCCGAGAACGAGTCACACACGTGCGCTGTGCGCAGGTGCTCGTCGCCAGCGGCGCGCACGACGCGGTGCCCCTATTCGGCAACAATGATTTGCCCGGCATTTACTCGGCGCGCGCCGCGCTCAAGCTGTGGCGTTCAGGGATCTCGATCGGGACGCGGGTGGCGCTCGTCGGGGATGGCCGGTTCGCGCGCGCGTTCGCTGAAGCGCGCCAACAGCACGGGGTTTTCCGCTTCGAAGCAAGTCGCGTCCAGCGCGCCAAGGGACAACACGCGGTCACGCGCCTGCTCTACGAAGAAGCCGGAAAAACCCGCGAGATCGTCGTGTCGGCGGTTGCGTTCGACGCCCCGGGTGCGCCGGCGCTCGAGTTGCTGGGCCAATTGGGTGCCGAGTCACACTTCGAGCCGGTGCGCGGCTATATGCCCCGCGTGAACGCCGCTGGCCTAGCAGCACCTGGCGTATTCGCGGCCGGGTCGTGCGCCGGCAGTGAACTCCCCAGCATCGAAGATGGAGCGCGCGTGGCGCGCGCGCTTGCCTCATGACGAGCGCTGCACTCGATCTTACTGAAGCGCCGCTGGATTTACGCGCGCGCGTGCCGCGCAGTGTGGAATTCCTGGTCGTAGGCGGCGGGACGCTCGTGCTGTTGCCGATGCTGTGGCTACTGCGCCAAGTGATTGGGCTGGATTCGGCCGAGCTCGCGGTCGGCTTCCTCATGTTCCACGGCGCGCACGTGATCAATGACCCGCACTTCGCGGTCACGTATTTGTTGTTCTACAAGAACGCCAAAGCCCGCGCATTCGGCTCTGCGTTCAACGCCCAGCAGCGCGCACGCTACCTCATGGCCGGCGCGTTCGTGCCGTGCGGGCTGGGCATTTGGCTGTGTTGGGCGCTGTCCAGCACTTCGGCAAAGCCGCTCGGCGCGCTCATTCAAGTGATGTTCCTGCTCGTGGGCTGGCATTACGTGAAGCAAGGCTTTGGCGTGCTGAGCGTGCTCTCCGCGCGGCGCGGCGTGCGCTATAGCGCCTTCGAACGGCGCGCGCTCTTGGCGCACTGTTTTGTGGGCTGGGCGTACGCCTGGGCCAGCCCGGCACTGCCCGCCGCGGAGGCCGAAGAAAAGGGTGTGGTGTACTGGTCAATCGCTCACCCGGCGCTGCTCGAGCACGTCACACTCGGCGCGTTCGCGCTGAGCACGCTTCTGCTGGCAGCGGCGCTCCTTCGCAAGTGGCAGCGTGAGCGCCGCCTGCCGCCGCTGGTGCCGCTCACGGGCTTGCTCGTATCGGTCTGGTTGTGGTCGGTCTACTCCAGCGCGGACCCGCTGCTGGTGTACGTAATTCCAGCGCTGCATTCGCTGCAGTACCTGTTTTTCATATGGTTGTTGGCGCGCAATCAGGCCAAAGCGGCCCAGCAAGCGCCCTTCTTCGGTCCGGCCCCATTCCAGCGCTTGGCATTCTTGGCCGTCAGCGCCATTGCGCTCGGGTGGCTGCTGTTTCACGGCGTTCCGGACGTGATTGACGGCGCCCGACTTGCCCAGCACCGCCGTGATCACGTGCGGCTGGGTGAGCTCGGTGCCACGCCTTACTTCGCCGCCTTCTTCGTCTTCGTGAACATTCACCACTATTTCATGGATGCCGTGCTGTGGCGTCGTGAGAACCCGGATACGCGGTACCTGAGTATTTGAAACCACGGCTAGCCGAGTCGAAAACCTGCGACCGCTTAGCGGACAACCGGCGTCGCGGTTCCACGGCAACCCAGCGCGTGCATCAGCGTTCGACGAGAGTACCGAACAGCATGAGCCCGCCGGACACGAAGACCAGATCGAAGACGCCCATCAGCTTGAAATAGTCGCCCAACTCAGCCACGGGCGCGCCGTTAAACAGTTCACGCGTAGCCGCGACGGCAGACAACAGCGTGGGTGAAAGCAGCGGAAACAACACGACCGCGAGCAGCAGATCACGCGCGTGAGTGCGCACCGTCATCGACCCGAACAGCGTGCCGGAGGCCGCGATGCCCGGCGTAGCGAACAGCGCGATGCACAACAGCCCGAGGCCCACGCGCGTCAGATCCAGCGAGAAGAGCAACGCGGCCACCGGCATTACCACGCATTCGACGATGACCAGGAATGCCAGCACGCCGAGCGCCTTGCCCGCGAAGATGGCGCTGCGCGAGAGCGGCGCAACGAGTAGGCCGTCCAGCGCGGACTCGTCCCGTTCGCGTTGCCACGTTTTGCCCAAGGCGAGCACAGCCGAGAACGCGAGTGACAACCAAATCACCCCCGAGGCAACGATGCGGCCGCTAGCCGGGCCGCCAAAGAACGCGAGCGACGCCATGATCACGACCAGGAGCGCAAAAAAGCCGCTCGTGATCACCACCTCTCCAGTGGAGAGCTCGATCGCCAAGTCCTTCTGCAGCACCGCGCGCGCCTGCGCGAACCAGCTCAATTGACGGCGAGCCAGCACGCGCGGCACACCGCGCGGAACCGCCTCACTCGCCGAACCGGACGCCATTGCCCCGATAGTAACACCGGGCCCCAGGAAAGGCCCCAGCGCGCAATGGATTGTCACTTTCGAGGCCCTGCACTAGCCTGCGCCGATGAGCGAAATCCGCGTCGAACACCTCTTCAAATGCAGCGAAGAAACGTTCTGGACGAAGGTTTTTTTCGACGACGAATACAACCGGCGGCTGTTTCAGGAAGTCCTAAAATTCCCGGTCTGGCGCGTGAGCAAGACTGAGGAACGCGGGGATGAAGTGTTGCGAACCATCGAGGCCTCGCCACCCATCGGGGATTTGCCGGGGCCGCTCAAAGCCGTGGTTGGCGACAACGCGGGCTATGAGGAGCGCGGCGTGTTCAACAAGAAAACGCGCCGTTACCGCGTGCAAGTCGTGCCGAACCGCATGGCGGACAAAATCAGCGTCGTGGTCGAGATGTGGACCGAACCGGCGGGTGACGCGCAATGCAAGCGCTTCGCGAAGGCGACGGCGACCGCGAAAATCTTCGGCATCGGCGGCATGCTGGAGAAGAAGATGCTCTCCGACCTCGAGCGCAGCTACGAGAAGAGCGCGACCTTCACCAACACCTTCGTGGCCGAGAAGCAGCTCTAATACCGCTGACAGCCCCGCCCTCGACAAGGAGGGCCCGGCTCACCTTCAGCCAATACAATGGACGGCGAACCCGGCCAAGCCAGGCTCACCGCCTACATTTTTTTGAGCACGGGCAGGCGCTGAGCGCCCGCTCGCAACTCACGCCTTGGCGGCTTTGGCTTTCGCCGGCGCCTTGGCAGCTGCCTTCGGCTTTTCAGCCTTGGCCGGCTTGGCGGCTTTTGCCGGCTTAGCCTTGGCAGCGGCTTCCGCGCGCTTGCTGGCGCGGGTGGCGGCAGCGTGCAGGTCCAGCAGTTGCGGCAAGGGGTACGCGGCAAGCTTCGAGGCGAAGCCCTTGTCCTTCACGCGCTTGTTGAGCTCCACAATCGAAGCAACGAGCTTTTCACGGCTGCCGAAGCGCTTCTTCGCGTCGGTGAGCGTGTCGTGCAAACGCACGAGCTTGGCGTTCGAGACGCGCCCGAGGCCTTTTTCCGAGCTCACACGGTCCAACCACAGGTCTGCGGTGGCGAGTTTTTGCACGGCGGCGACGAGCTTTTCCTTCGACTCGAAGCGCTCTTTGACTAGGCTGACGGGGGTCTTTTTCATGATTCCGGCTCCGGCCCAAGGCGGGCCATACGAAGGGCGCGGTTTCTAGCAAGCGGGGTCGGTGGTTGCAAGTGGAAGCGCCGACCGATGGCGTACTGGCCTGTGGGCCGACGGCCAAACGGCCGTGCTTCGGCCTGCCGTGTGAGCCAATGACGCGCCCCGCCCTGCATGCTACCGCGGCCGCAATGACTTTGCGTATGCGCTTCGCCCCATCGCCGAGCGGGTATCTCCACATCGGGAATGTGCGCTCCACCCTGTTTACCTGGCTCTGGTGCAAGAGCCACGGTGGAACGTTCGTGCTGCGCGTCGAGGACACGGACCAGGAGCGTTCGAGCATCGACAGCGTGCGCGCGGTGCTCGACGATTTGAAGTGGCTCGGCCTGCAATGGGATGAAGGCCCCGAAGTCGAAGGTCCGTTCGCGCCGTACTTCCAGAGCGAGCGCAAGGCCATCTACCGCGCGCACACCGAACAGCTCATCCGCGAGGGCAAGGCCTATCGCTGTTACTGCACGAAAGAAGAGCTGGACGCGCAACGCGAAGCGCTGAAGGCGGCAAACCCAAAAGCAAACTTCGTGTATCCCGGCACCTGTCGGGATCGCAAAGACCAGCCCACGTTGCCGTTCGTGGTGCGCTTCCGCTCACCCAGCACGGGCACCACGGATTTCACTGACAAAGTGTTCGGCCACATCAGCACACCAAACTCCGCGCAGCAGGATTTCGTGCTCATGCGCACCGACGGGTACCCGCTGTACAACCTTGCCGCGACAATCGACGATCACCTGATGGAGATCACGCTCGTCGCGCGCGGCCGCGACCACATCGGCAATACGCCGCAGCAAATTCTGCTCTATCGCGCGTTCGGCTGGGAACCGCCAGAGTTCGCGCACTTGCCCATGATGCTGTCCGCCAAGGGCGAGAAGCTCAGCAAGCGCAACGGCTCGGTGAGCGTCAAAGAGTACCGCGACAAGGGCTTCACGCCGATGGGCGTGCT
>JBDTYJ010000044.1:0-23150 GCA_040005755.1 Pseudomonadota bacterium | reverse complement strand
GACCGATCCATTTGATGCCGCCGCCGGCGCCGGTGGAGGTGCCCGCGCCGCAGCCGCCGATGGTTTCCCAACTAGACAGCAGCCCCTCCAGGCGTTGCACTCGCAAAGAGAGCGCGGGGGTGAGCTCTTCACCCGAGGGATGTTTCGTGTTTCGAATACGGGCAAGAGCGGCAGCGTTGCGCGTTCGCGTGAGCTGACTCTCGGCTAGGGGATAAAGCGCAGCGGCGCACAATGCGCTCGCCACGCACACGGCGGCGCGACCGGATGGTTTCTTCACGCGAATTTTCTCCCGAGCGCGGTATCAGCCCGGATCGGCTTGCAGGCACCAGTAACGAACGCTCTTGCGATCGGTGGCGGCGTATTCATCGACGAGTGCGCCTTTCCAGACCGATTTCAGGTCCGGGTTCAGCTTCAGCTTGTGCACATCACCCACGGAGAAATTGCGCAATTTCCCGCTGACTTGCGCCTTCATCTTGTCTTTGATCTTGGAACGGGGCTGAAGCGGCTTGTAGTGAGCCACGAGTAGGAACTGCTTGTCGAGTGGGCCGCCCTGCACTTGGTAGCGCATCACGTACGCGTAGTCGTACAGGTCATCGGGCGGCAGCTTCGACGGGATTTCGACGAGCTTCGCCGTTACCTCGAGCGGCGCGCTGTCGGCCCACGCCAGTGCTGAGGCGCCCAGCACGAATGCCGTCAGCACCGTCAAGAACGCCGTACGAGTGAGGCCTTTTTGCCACGAGTTCATCATCTTAATCGCGTCCTCTGAAATGAAATGTGCGGTCCCAGATCGGGGCCGCAACTGACTGCGTGCTGTGCTCAATGCTGCTTTACGCCTTCGCCACCGAAATCTCGATTTGCATAGAGCACCTGAACGCGTTCACACATCGAGCTAGTTGAAAGGTTCCGTGGGCCACTGCGAATCAGGCAGCGATTTTCGACTGGAATTTTCCGTAGTTGCTCTACTGTGCTGAGCTTGCGAGTCAGATTGGGACGCGGCGTGCGCGCTCAACTGGCACCAGCAAATTCCAGCGGTAACCACGCTCAAAAGTGCCGCTGATCTTGCGCAGCACGACGAGGAATGCGCGGGCATCGATGACGCGGGCCGGCCCTTCGGCGTAGCTTCGCGACGTGTCCAGGATACCTCGAGCCCCATCGGTGCGCCACCCGAACGCAGGGGCGGATCGCGTGGTGACGCGTCGCGCTCTGCCCGAGCTCGCCGCGGTGTTCCTGCGCCTCGGCGTGACCGCGTTCGGCGGGCCGGCGGCGCACGTTGCTTTGATGGAGAGCGAGCTCGTACGGCGGCGGCGTTGGTTGACGCACGAGCGATTCCTGGATCTGTTTGGAGCTGCGAACCTGATTCCTGGCCCGAGCTCGAGTGAGCTGGCGCTCTTCATCGGCTACGAGAGCGCGGGGCTCCTGGGCCTGCTGGTCGCGGGCCTGTGTTTCATCTTGCCAGCGGCCCTGCTCGCGGGAGGTCTGGCCTGGGTGTACGTTCGCTTCGGCGCGCTGCCGCAAGTGACCGGGCTGCTCTACGGCGTCAAGCCGGTGATCATCGCGCTCGTGCTGCAGGCGCTGTGGGGCCTGACGCCGCGCGCGCTCAAGACGCGCGTGCTGTTCGCCATCGCGCTCGTTGCAGTGGTGGCCAGCGCGGCCGGCATGAGTGCGTTGCTCGTGTTGCTCGGGGCGGGTTCGCTGGCGTTGCTGACGCGACATGGGAGCTCGCGGCTCACGACCGTGCCAGTCGTCGGCGGGTTTTGGGCGGCCGTCGCCGGCAGCAGCGCTCCTTCGGTGACGAAGGCTGGAGTGTTTGCGGTGTTCCTCAAAATGGGTGCGGTGGTCTTCGGCAGCGGCTACGTGCTCTTGGCTTTCTTGCGTGAGGATCTGGTCCATCGTTTGCACTGGCTGAGCGAACGCAAGCTGCTGGACGCTGTCGCCGTGGGTCAGGTAACTCCCGGTCCCGTGTTCACCACCGCCACCTTCATCGGCTACGTGTTGGCTGGGCCCGCTGGTGCTTGCTTGGCGACGGTGGGCATTTTCTTGCCCGGCTTCATCTTCGTCGCGTTCAGTCGGCCGCTGCTCGGGCTCCTGCGTCGTTCCCCGACCACAGCTGCCTTCTTAGACGGGGTGAACGCCGCTGCACTCGCGCTGATGGCGGTCGTTTCAGCGCAGCTCGCTCGGGCCGCGTTAATTGACACGTTGACCGTGGCCATCGCTTTGATCGCGGGCCTGCTGCTGATCAAATACAAGACGAACTCGGCCTGGCTGATCCTAGGTAGCGCGCTGCTCGGCGTTCTGCGCGTTGCGCTGAACTGAAACGAGCCGGTGGCCGCGACGCGCTGGACACGCAGAGCCCATCGTGATTGCAGCCGTATGCGCGCAGCCCACACGGTGATGCGGAGTGAGAGGCGAGACTCGCCGCGGGACACGCTCCCCGCATCGCGGTGCGTCACGGGAGCATCCTGACGCGTCGTGACCGTGTCGTGATGGCGCGCTGTCGCGCAATGCGGCTCACTGTTAAGTAATGTCCGAGCTCTCGATCGCGGCCTACGCGCGCGAGATCCGGCCGGCCTTGCGCAGCGATGCGTTCACGCCAGCGCGGTCTCGTTTGTGGTGGCTCCCCCTACACCTAGCTGTCATCAGTGTTGGCACCGTCGTGCTCGCGAAGCACTGGGTTTCTTGGGCCTTTGCACCGCTCTTGTCCATCTTGCTCGGTGCAAGTTTTGCAGGGCTCACCTTTCTCGGTCACGAAACCCTGCATGGCGCGGTCGTGCGCGGGAAGTTACTGCGCAAACTAGTGGGTTGGTTCGGGTTTCTGGCGTTCGTGATTTCCCCGCGGCTTTGGGTCGCGTGGCACAACCGCGTTCATCACGGGCACACCAATCGCGCGGACATCGACCCGGACGCGTACCCCACTTTGGCGGCATATGACCAAAGCCGTGCTGTGCGCTTTGCGACCAGTCTATCGCCCGGACTGCGTCGCGTGCGGGGCGTCTTCTCGCTGTTGTTCGGCTTCTCGATCCAGAGCACGCACATGCTGCTCGTCGCTCGGCACCGCGGCTACCTCTCGCCACGTGAGCATGCGTTGGCAATCGCGGAAACGGCGCTGGGTATCTGTGTCTGGGGTGGCGTTGCCTACGTGGTGGGCCCGCTTGCCTTCCTGTTCGCCTACGCGCTGCCGCTACTCGTCGCGAACCTGTGCGTGATGTCGTTCATCCTCACCAACCACAGCCTGAGCCCGCTCACCAGCGTGAATGATCCGCTTGCCAACTCGTTGAGCGTGACGTTGCCGGCATGGCTGGAATGGCCAACGCTGGGTTTCGGCTATCACGTCGAACATCACCTGTTTCCCGCGATGAGCGCGCGCAGCGCGCGCTCTGTCCGTGACGTGCTGCGCGCTCGTTGGCCAGCGCGCTATCAGTCCATGCCGCTGCATGCTGCCTTGCTCGCGTTGCACCGCTCGCCGCGCGTCTACAAGGATCCGAAAACCCTGGTTGACCCGGGCTCCTTCAAAGAGTGGCCAGCGCTCGGGCGGCGCGCCTCAATCGCGCCGAAAAGCGCGTGATTGCTCGGGTCAGATCGGCCTTTTGATGCCTTGGCGGACGAGCACCCAATGCACCGGGTAAGTGAGCGCGAGGCCAACCAGCATGCCCAGCTGCATCGTGAACCAAAACACTAAATCATTCGCGTCCGGTTCAGAGTCGAACAGCGCTTTCGCTGACACGCACAACCACGCGCACGCGCCCATCTGAAACACGAGCATCCCGAGCGCGTCGCCCTTGAAGGCCAACCACAGTCGTTCGCGCGGCGAAAGCCTGCGCTTCGACCTGACCGCGAAATATTGCAGGGCGAGACCGAGAAAAAAGGCGGCCACTGTCGCGAGGGCGTACCAATCGCCAAGCGAACGGTGCACGGCGCCCCAGTGAAATTGCGCAGCGCCGAGCAACAAGCCCGCCAGAACGCTGCCAGCGCCAGCCTGCGCTGCGCTGAGTACGGTCTGCTGCCAGTGCGGCGGCTTCGGGAACAACGACGGCCTGCTGCGCACCATGTTGCGCGACGCGCGGCTGGCCCCGCCGAACCAGAAGTAGGCAATCACCGCGAAGGGGCCGGCATAGAGCGCCGTGAGCGGCCAAACCAGGTTCATCACCGGCGCTTCTTGTTTCTTGCCCCCTGCGAGGTCCAGCGCAATGATCGCCGCGCTGCTCAGCGCGAGGGCCAAGCTCGCCAGTGCAACATCGCGAATCTCCTCGGGGCTCATCGGATCCGAAAAGGTTCGGGCATTTCGCCGACCTGCGCAAGGAGCAGGGCTCGGACTCCGGGGCCCAGGCTTGAGCTCCTTTGCCGCGACGATGCATTCCCGCGATCGCGGCCCAGCGTCCTGATGCTCAAAAAGACGCCGTGGGTGCGCTTCGCGCTGGAGCTCGGCTGCGCAGGCCAGGTGCAGTCCATCTCAGCTGCCGTTCACGCTGCCGGGCACGCCAACATTCAGGTGCCGGTCGTTTTCAAGAACGCGGCTCGTTGAGGCCCGTCTGTCTTGCCGGGGCAGGGTAGCGCGCTCGGGTCATGCCGGGCGCCGGTTTACGTGCCGCGCGCGTTTGCGTCGTTGAGGCCACCCGGGCGCCGGCTTCGGCGGGTCGAAATCGCAAGTGACGGACACCTGACCGCCGGCGGTCACCTGTCCGCAGGCTAAAAGCCGGAAATTCCCCGCGAAGCGCCAGATATGGCGCGAATTTGCGGTCGGCACGTCCGTTGCTCTGAGCTCGGATCATGTCCGCATCCTCCGCTTTCCCAGTCCGTCGGTCTTCCTCATCACTGTTTAACGCGCACATCGCGATCTCAACGCCGGTGATCAGCGCGCTGCTCTTGCTGTCTTCTTTTGCATACGCGGAGACGCCGGGTACCGCTGACGAGCTTGTCGCGGGGCCCGCTCCGCGGAGTCAGGCAGCGGCTCCCGTGTCTCCCGTCGCGGTCGCGCCGCCGAGCGCGCCCGCGTCCGTCTCGCCTGTGCCCCCTGCGCCGCCGCCAGCGCTTCCCGGCCCCGCCAGGGCCGAGCACGAGGCGCCCCCGCCTAGTCGCGTGCACCAGGGGTTCTACCTGCGTGTGAGTAGCGGTCCGGGCGTGATGTCGCTCAGTGGGCATGGCCCGTCGGGCTCAGCATCCATCACCGGGGCCAGCGAAACCGGTAGCGTGGCGATTGGCGGGGCGTTGGTGCCGGGCTTGGTGCTTGCCGGCACGGTGCAAGGCACATCCACCAGCGCGGATTTCAAAGGCGGCCCGTTCATTGCCGCAACGGTGACAGTCAACGGTGACACGCATGCCGCCTCGCACCAAGCACAGGGCAGCTTCGGTATGGTTGGCGTGCTGCTCGATTGGTATCCGCAGCCCAAAGCAGGCTGGCATGCTGGCCTTGCGACCGGCATCGGCGCGCTAGGCTTGAAGAACTCGGCCGACGAGAGCACCGCCGGCGGCGTAAACCTCAGCGGGACCGTGTTCGGCGGGTATGATTGGACACTGGGGCGCGATTGGGCGCTCGGTCTACAACTCACGGCCAGCGGCGGCACGCGAACCAAGCTCCTAGAAGACTCTGGCGACCACGATACCGGCTACCGGCTCACGCCGTTGTCACTCGGCGTGCAGGCTTCGGTGCTCTATTTCTGAGCGCCGCGGCCCTGTGCAACACTGCCCGCGTGAGCGCGCCCATTGCCTTTGGTGACAAACGCCTAATCTCCCAGCTCGAAGCCACGGCATACCTCAGTTATGCAGCGATCGCGCCGGCAACGGAGCCCGTCTCGCGTGCGGTGCACGAGCTTTTGGGGGACTACGCACGCGCGGGCAACGTGGCCCTGAGCAAGTGGCTGCCAAGGCGTGAAACGCTGCGTGCTCAGTTGGGTGTGCTGCTGGGCACGAGCGCAGAGCAGATCGCGCTCTCGACTAGTGCCACGAGCGCGCTTGCTGATCTCGCATTGTGCCTGCCTTGGCAGGCGGGTGATGGCGTGCTGCTCGGGGAAGGGGAATTTCCCGGTAACGTGACGCCCTGGCAGAACGCCGCGCAGTTGTTTGCGCTGAACGTGCAGTTCCTGCCCAAGCTACGCCCGAGCGATGACGACGAATTCCTGTCCACGCTCGAAGCGCGACTGCGCGGCGGCGGCGTGCGCCTCGTTGCGCTGAGTGCCGTGCAGTTCCAAACCGGCATTCGCGCGCCGCTCGAAGCCGTGGTGCGGCTGTGTCGCGCGCATGGCGCGGAGCTCGCGGTCGACGCCATCCAAGCCTTGGGGGTGGTGCCATTGAACGTCCGCGCGCTCGACATAGATTACCTGGCTGGCGGTGCCCACAAATGGCTGATGGCGCTGGAAGGCGCGGGCTTCTTGTACGCCAAGCCCGAGTGCACCCGTCGCCTGGTGCCTCGCACCGCCAATTGGCTCAGCCACGAAGAAGGCCTGAGGTTCTTGTTCGAGGGGCCTGGCATGCTGCGTTACGATCGACCGATCAAAGCGGGCATTCAGTTCATGGAGGGTAGCTCGGCGAACGGCGTGGGCTACGCGGCGCTGGAAGCGGCGCTCGAGTGCATTTTGCAGCTCGGCGTGCCTGCGATCTTCGAGCATGTGACCGGCTACTTAGACGAGCTCGAAGCCGGCATCATCGCGCTTGGGTTACGCAGCGTGCGCCCGCGCGACACCGCGCGGCGCTCAGGCATTCTGTCGTTCGAGCCGCCAGCAGGGCAAACCGCCGCGGCCACGGTGGCGGCGCTGCGCGCACACGGCGTTTACGCGACGATGCCCGACGGGCTGGTGCGCCTAGCGCCGCATTTCCCGAACTCGCGAGCAGAGATCCCCGGCGTGCTCTCGGCGCTCGGCGCTTAGGGTCGCGGCGGTGCATTCGTGGCAGGGATTGGCGCCCGCACTGGATCTATTCAACACAGCGAGACAGTGAATACCGATGCTCGCTATACGTCTTGGATGCCACAAGAGGTGTGGACGTTCGTGAAGCAGTTCTGAGCGGGATGTAGTTTTACGCGTGATTTTTCGGAGCGAGCGGTGGCGGAACAGCTAGCGCTAACTCACCAAAATATGCGAACATGAGCCAAAAAGATCCCAAGTTTCGCTAAGTCGAGGCTCGGGCGTCGCCCACTAAAGGCGGCTTACGGCGTGTGATGGCGTTGTTGTGTCTCAACAAGGCTGGCTCGCGCTTTCGGCTCTTGTTGTTTGACCCTGCGGCCAGGGGCAACATTTCCCTCACAGGATCACGCATGAAATCACAATACCTGTTTGCCTCTATCGCTACTGCGTTCGCCGTTGTTGGTGTTGCTTGTTCTAACGGTAACCCGAGCCCAGCGGGCGGCGGAGGGGCTGGCGCTGGCGCTCAGACCGGTGCAGGAGGGCAGGCAGGAGCATCCAACACAGGAGGGAGCAGCGGCGCGCAAGGCGGCTCAGCTTCCTGCGGAGCCAACGTCGTTCCGTGCGGCGGTGTTGCCGTGGGCAGCTGGACAGTCACGCCTTCTTGTCTTTCGGTTTCAGGCGAGCGGAGCTTGGAAGCGGTCGGCCTCGGCTGTGTGAGTGCACCAGTCACGGGGGCCCTCCAAGTGAGCGGCAGTTGGAGCGCCAACGCCGATGGAACCTTCACCGACCAGACGACCACGACAGGCACGGAGACCCTCACCTTGGCTCCCAAGTGCCTGGAAGTGTCCGGCACCACGACCGACTGCGCTCGCGTTTCAGGGTTCATTCAAGCGTTAGGCTACGAATCAGCCGCCTGCACGCCCGCCGCGGCAGGCGGTTGTTCTTGCGTGGGCACGGTCAATCACAAGGGCGGAGTCGGGCTGCTATCTGCCGACTCAGTGACGACTGGCAACTACACGGTAGCCAACAACGTAATCAAGACCGGGCAGGATGCGTTGAGCCACCAAGATTTACAGTTCGCCTATTGCGTCGCCAACGGCAAGATGAGCTGGTCGCCGCAGGTCGCGAAGCCCACCTATACCGGATCGATCGCATTCCAAAGCGGTGGACTGGGCGGTTCGGGTGGAAGTGGCGGTACCGGCGGTACCACCTCGTCTGGCGGCAGCAGCGGCAGCAGCGGCAGCGCGGGCACGAGCGGGTCCGGCGGCAGCGCGGGCGGCACGTCCATGGCGGGCACCGCGCCGTGCGACATCTACGAAGGCGCCAAGACGCCCTGCGTGGGCGCCTTCAGCACGGTTCGTGCGCTCTATAATGCGTACAGCGGTCCGCTATACCAGGTCAGAAGCAAGGCCGATAAAACGTCCGTGAAGGATATTCCGCTGCTTGAGGCGGGCGGTTACGCTAACTCCAAGGTGCAAGACGACTTCTGCACGGGCGGCTGCACCATCTCGAAGCTCTATGATCAGTCAGCGAAGAAGAACGACCTTGTTTTGACCTATGCAGTCCACTGGCTGGTGGTAACTCCTCCTGCTGGCCCAAGCCAGGCCGTTGCCACGGAATCGAACGCTACCGACTCAAAGATCACGGTCGGCGGTCATACCGTGTATGGCGTGAAGTCCAGCAACGGCGTGGGCGCCTATCGCGTCAACGCCAAGGGCGTGGCCGTGGGGGATGCGGCAGAGGCCATGTACGAGGTCGTCGATTCCAACGTCACAGGGCCTGCCTGCTGCGACGACTTCGGGAATGTGTCCACGACCGGTCTGGCCGACGGCGAGGGCACGATGGAAACGATCTTCTATTCCAAGTTCACCGGTTTCGGGCACGGCGCCGGCAGCGGCCCTTGGCTCATGGCCGATCTGGAGTTCGGTGTGTATCCGTCGGACATGGCGAACGACTCGAGCATTCCTTCCTTGAGCATCCCCAAGTTTGCCACGCTCCTGCTGAATGGCTTTTCAGGCAACCGCTATGCGCTCAAGGCCGGCGACGCGCAGACTGGCGCTCTCAAGACCACCTGGGACGGAAAACGACCGAACAAATACAGCCCCATGAAGAAGGGGGGCGCAATCGTACTTGGCACCGGTGGTGACGGCAGCTTCCTCGGTGCTGGCGTCTTCTTCGAAGGAGCCATCACCATGGGCTGCCCGGACGACAAGGCCGTGGACGACGCGATTCAGGCCAGCGTCGTGGCGGCAGGTTACGGAAAGTAGTCTTTCACTCGGCGCCCCGGTCACGCATGAGCCGACACAGGACGGCACGGGGCGCGCTCAGTCGTTGGTAAATACCTCGACACCGAGTGACACGATGCCGCCGGGCGCTCCCCAACGGCCGACTTCACGGCCGCCCACCATAATTAGCGCGGGCGTCGGCAACACAACGCCGGTCAAGTCCAGATCCAAGCGCACGTCACGCGCCAGTCGCAAGCCCGCGCCCAGCTGCGCGTAGCCACCGCCCAGCCATGCGGATGCGCCGTGGCTCGTGCGCGGATCCAAAGCAATGCCGCGTGTCTCGATGGCGGCGAGCGCCGCACCACAGCTCGCGCGCGGCATGAGCCAAGCACCATTGTGCTCTGGCGCTAGCGCGAGACCGACGCCGAGCAAGCTCGCGCGCACCTCGACGCTGCCTTCTGCGACTTGACCGTGTTCGCTCGAGCCCGGGATCGCAGCAAAGGCGCGCAGGCCGAAAGGCGCGCGCAACCTGAGCCACGCAGCCCATAGCATGCTGAATGAAGGGCCGACGCTGCGCAGGCCGAGCTCGGCGCCTGCGCCGGCGGTGAGCGAAAAGACTGGCAGCGCATGCTCAGCCGGCTCGCTGGGTCGCGCTAGCGGCGCTGGCTCGACTACCGGCTCGGGGTGCGCTGGCGGGGCGAGCGGGGGGTGTAGCTCGAGCATGCTGGCGCGCAACAACTCAAGTGTGCCGAGTGCGACCTCGTTAGCATCGGGTGTGGAGCCAGGAGGCAAGGTGAGCTCACGCGTCACGCTGCGACCGGTGCCGGGCTCGAGGACCCACAGCTGGCTGCCTTGATCCCCGGGCAGCACGCGCACCGTCGCCAGGCCGCCCAAGCTGCGCGCGGTACGCTCGAGCGCAGCTCTGTCAGTCGAGTTTTCGGGCGTGGCCCCGAGGAGCACGACGCCGAAACCCAAGCCGCGCAAATCACGAGCGAGACGGCCGGCCACCGCATCGCTCGGATCGTCGGCGACCAGCACGATCAATGTCGCCGCGGGCTCGGCGCGAGCTACCGAAGCGAGGAACAAGCACCCCAGCAACGCGCACGCAGGCGCGAGCTTCAATTAGTCCTGACTTTCGCTCCGGGCGGCGAGAGCGTGTCGAGCCAGGGCGGCGTGTGGGCCATTCGGGTAGCGGGTAAGATAGCGCGATGCGGCGCCTTCCGCAGCGGCCACGTTACCGGCCGCGCGGTACGACTCAATCAAACGGCCCGCCGCTTCGCGAGCCAAAAGACCCTGTGGCTCTTCGCGTAGATAGGTTTCGAACCACTCGGCGGCCTGGCCGCCCGCCGAAGCCCGACCAAGCAGGTACGCCGCCTGTGCTGCGGCCGCCTGACCTTTGGCGCGCTTGCGACATGCGAGCAGCAGGGCTCGCTCGAGGTCGGTGTGGCCTGCAAGACGAGCCGCTCGCGCTTCGTCGAGCAGCGATTCGGGAGTGGCGACCCGCACGTTGTTTGGCGAGTTCCCGGGCGGCGCTCCGACTGCGGGTCCGGGGCTGGCGTCCGCATCACTGGTAGGCGTTGCAGGGGCCGTGGCTGGGTTGGGGGCAGCGGCGGTGGCTGGGGTGGCGACCGGGAGGGCAACATCTGCGCTCGCGCTCGCCGGCTCGGAGCCGATGGCCGCGAGCTCCATCGAATGCCGATTCAAATCAACGCGGCACACTTGCCCCGCTCGCACTGCCTGCGGCGCGACGATGAACGGCCCTTGAACCAGCACCGAGCCGCGCGACACCGAGAGTTCGAAGCGGCCCGTGGCCGGCGCCCAGAGCACGCTCAGATGAGTCCCGGTCACCGCGACCTCGAACGGGCCTGCGCCGAACGTCCAATCGGCGCCCGGCAGGTGCGTCACCTCGGCATCGACCGAACCGCTAGCGAGCTCAATGCGCGCGCCGCCGTGTGTTACCCGGGTGACGCGCCCGCGCGAGCTCTTGCCGAGTGACACGAGCGTGCCCTCCGAAAACTGCACGGGTACGTCGCGCGTTGCAGGCGCTTCCAGCCACTCACCGATTTCCCCAACGTGCCCGGCCACCTGGAAGCTTGGCGCGCTCGGCGCCCGCAGCATCACCGCAGCAGCAACCAGCGCGACCGCAACCCCCCCGAGCGCCCAACGGTACACGACGGGAACGGCTTTCCGCTGCGCAGGACCCGCGTACGCGGACAGCACGCGGCGCCGCACCCCCGCGTCGAGTGGCGGCGTCATCCGGGCAGTTGCATCGCCCCACGCGCGGTACAGCCGATCGAGATCGAGCTCGGTCACGATGGCGACCCTCCCAAAATCCCGAGCAAGCCGGGATGCTGTTTGGCGAGCGCCCGGAAGCGCGCTTCGCCCTTGGCCAGGCGCCGCTTGAATGTCGAAAGAGACATGCCCGAGGCAGCCGCTGCCTCCTGCAGCGACAAGCCCTCAATGCGATGCACGACCAGCGCGACGCGCTCTTCGGCGGGCAAATTGTCGAGAATGCCACGCACCTGGCTCACCAAATCAGCGTCCGGTTCATCCACTGGCACCGCTGGTTCGGGCACCTGATCATGCGGCAAGAACGCGAGCCAGCGCCGACGGAAGCGCCAGCGCAAGTGCGACCGCACTTTGCCAACCGCGATTCCCAGCAGCCAGCTTTTCAGGGCCGCTGGATCACGCAGTTTGTCGATCGAATGCAGGGCGTAAATGAAGACCTCTTGTACGATATCGTCGAGTTCTGCTTCGCGCCCAAGCAGGCGATAAACCATGCCGTGGACGCTTGCCGAGTGCCGGTCGTAGATGCGCCCGGCTGCTCCGGCTTCGCCTCGCCTGAGCGCTGAGACCAGATCCGCGTCGTTTTCGTGGGCAGGCGCTGGGCGAAGCTCCGCCTGGCGTCGGGGTAGTCCGGCGTCGGGCTCAAAGAGGCCGCTCGTGGCCATCTGACACCTAGTGCCACGCGCGGGCGCGATTGGTCTAACAATGCGCGCGCTCGTGCTAACTTTCTTAGCGATGGTGATCTCCGGCGGGGCGACCCGCTTCTGCAATTTCGCCGCAATTCCGGCGATACTGTTGAGTTTTTTGGGTTGCGGGGACCGCCACTTGACGGCCATTTTGGCGGCACCGGCCGGCACCACGGTCACACCGCCTGACGCCGGATCCGACGGGGGAACCGTCAGCTGCGCGCCCGCCGCGAGCCGGCCCCTGCCGCCGCTCGGGTGGGATGGCTGGAACGAGTTTCGGTGCCGCCCTGAGCTCAACCAAGAAAAATTCCAGGCCAACGTCGATGCATTGCTGGCGCGCGGCATGAAAGACGCCGGTTACGAGTTTGCCAATCTCGACGACTGCTGGCAGGCCCAGCGTGGGACAGACGGCACGCTCTCGGCGAACGCGCGCTTCCCCGATGGCATGGCCGCGCTCGGCCGTTACGTTCACGATCGCGGGCTCAAGTTCGGCATCTACGCAATCACCACTGATTGTAAGCGCATGGAGCTGACCACTCCTGGCAGCATGTCGCATGAAGTTCAGGATGCCACGAGCTTTGCCGCTTGGGGTGTGGATTACGTAAAGTACGCGCGCTGTGGCGGTGACATCGCTGACGCGCCAGCGGCTTTCTCGGCCATGCGTGACGCCCTCGCACAAGCCGGCCGCGCCATGCACTTCGCAATGGTAGCACCGCCGTTTTCCTATTGGCAGATGGGCGCGGGGGATCAGTGGCGCACGCACGGCGACGTTGAGCCCGGGTGGCCCGTGCTGCTCGACATCATCGACGCGCACAGCGCGCTCGCCGCTTACAGCGGGCAAGTCGGCTTCAACGACGCCGACATGTTGTGGGTGGGAAACACGGCGCTGACCGAAGCGGAAAGCCGCGCCCATTTCAGCATGTGGGCAATGTTTTCATCTCCACTTCTTGCTGGCAACGATCTCAGCACAATGACTGATGCCACAGCGGCGATCCTGACCAATCGCGAGGTCATCGCGCTCGATCAAGATCCGCTCGCTTTGCAGGGTGTGCTGCTCGATCAGCAAGGGGATGTTGGGGTGTACGGCAAGCCGCTCAGCGCTTGCGGAGCGCGTGCCGTGGTATTGTTGAACCGAGGTACGCAGGCAGCGGATGCTACGGTGACCTGGCAAGAGCTGGGTTTGGCGGCAGGCGTCGCTACTGTCCGTGATTTGTGGGCAGGGCGTGACCTCGCGCCGGTGCACGATACGCTGACGCTGAGCGTTGCGCCGCACGACGTCCGCGCCTTGCGCATCGTGGGCAGCGAGCCCCCGTTGCCGCGCGGCACTCCCTACCTCAGCGACTTACCCTGGACGTACGCCGCCAATGGCTGGGGGCCGGTCGAGCGCGACCAAGAGCTCGGTGGCAAGGCCGCCGGGGACGGGCAGGCGCTGTCGCTCGGCGGCACGCGCTACGCGAAAGGTCTGGGGACCAACTCGCCCGCGCTCATTCGTTACCTGCTCGGCAAGCGCTGTAGCCGGTTCAGCGCAGAGATTGGCATTGATGATTTGGCTGGCCGGAGCGGCAGCGCGGTATTCCAAGTTTGGGGCGATACCGGAAAAATCTTCGATAGCGGTACTATGTTGCGCGCCACGCCGCCGCGGCACATTGACCTCGATGTCTCCGGCGTCACCGAACTGCGGCTATTTGTGGGGGAAGTTGAGGATGTCGGCCAGGATCATGCGGATTGGGCGGACGCCCGTTTGAGCTGTGAGCCATGACGGCTGCCTGCTAAACTTGTTGACCAAACGCACTCCAGACCAACGATTTGTGGCCTGGGAACCGTTCAGGTGGGCACTGATATGCGAGGCAAGCCGGTGACTCGAACAAATGCGCGTGTTTTGCATAGTAAGGGCTCGTTGCGTGCCGGCTCGCGGGCGGCGCCCGTTTGCAGCTTAGCGCTGCTGCTTGGCGCAACCGCCCTGCTGGGAGGCTGCTCTAACCTGGTCGCCGGCTCCAACGGCGGAGCCGGTTCGAGCTCTGCGGGCACGGCGAGCGCCGCTGGCGCCGCTGGCGGCGCTGGCGGGAGTACTACTGGAAGCGCTGGCGGCAGTAGCGTCGGCGGAGCGTCGACGGCTGCGCCCGTGTGCACTGCGCCGGCCCCAGGCGGAGCGCCAATCCGGCGGCTAACGCGCTTCGAGCTGAACAACACGCTGCGCGATCTAAAATTGACTAGCACCACGACCGCTGCCAATCAGCTGCCGGCAGAGCTCAAGGGCAACGGTTTCAGTAACGACGCGGCGACGATCACGGCGACGCGCGCGCTGGTGGACGCCTACCGCAGTATTGCAAGTACGTTGGCCACCTCGGTCACGAAAGACGCGACGGCGCTCGCCAACCTCACGACCTGCGATACCAAGACGCTCGGTGAGGATGCCTGTGCGCAGTCGTTCGTGAAAGACTTCGGGCAGAAGGCGTATCGGCGGCCGATCACGGATCAGGAACAAGCAGCTCTAATGGTGGCGTACACAGCGGGCAAGACGGGCGCCACGTACGCCGCCGGTCTCGAAGCGGTGATCGAAATGGCGCTGCAATCTCCGCAGTTCTTGTACCGCGTTGAGGTCGGTGTGCCCGTGCCGGGCAAGTCGGTGAGGCGCCCAACTTCGTACGAGATGGCGACGCGGCTCTCCTACGCGCTTTGGGGATCGAAACCGGACGACCGTCTGCTCGGCGTTGCGGCGGCCAATGGGCTCGATGCGCCTGAGCAGGTGCAGGCACAAGCCACGCTCATGCTCAAGGATGCGCGTGCGCACGACGTGTTGCACTATTTCACGAATACGCTGTACGGCATCGGCGGCTCGGACGCGCTCGTGCGGGACGCCACTGCGTTTCCGACCTACAATACGAGCCTCGGTCCGCTGTTCCGTAAAGAAACCGAAACCTTCATCGACGATGTGGTGTGGAACAGCGCGGGTGATTTCGCGACGCTGTGGAACGCGCCGTACTCGTTCGTCAACGGGCCGTTGGCCGCGTTTTACGGCGATACGGGCGTGACGGGCGATGCTTTCGTGCGCGTTGCCCGCGACCCAGCTCGCCGCATGGGCCTGTTGACTCAGGCCAGCGTCCTCGCGGCGACGACGCCCGGCGCTCGCAATAACCCGGTCACCCGCGGCAAGTTCATCTACGAGCAGATCTTGTGCGGCTCGGTGCCCAGTCCGCCGCCCTCGCTCATGGTAAAGCTACCTCCGGAAGATGCGACGCGCACGACGCGCGAACGCTTCACGGCGCATCGCGTGGTCGAGCCGTGCAAGAGCTGTCACGTTATGCTCGATCCGATCGGCTTCGGTCTCGAGAACTTCGATGGCGTTGGCCTGTGGCGCGACATGGACAACGGCAAGCCGGTGGATCCGAGCGGGGAACTGCCGCCCAGCGTCGACATTGCCGGGCCGTTCCCGAATGCAGTTGGCCTGGCGAAGAAGATTGCCAGCAGTGAGGCCGCTCGCAGTTGCTTTGCCGACAAGTGGCTCAGTTTCGCCTACGGGCGCGTCGCCGGCGACGGTGATGCTTGCAGCAAGAACCAGCTCGAGAGCGCATTTCGCGCCTCAAACGGCAACATTCAAACGTTGCTCGTCGCCGCCACTCAAACGGACGATTTTCTGTATTTGCCCGCTGGAGCTCCGTAGGTCAAACCATGATCACATCCAAGAATCGCATCACGCGCCGGACGATTTTGCGTGGCGCAGGTCACGTCGCGATTGCCCTGCCGTTCCTAGAGGCAATGCTTCGGCCGCGTGAAACTCACGCGCAGGCGGCGACGGTACCCACGCGCTTTGTTGTGTTCTATTCGCCCGGTGGCACCCTGATTGATAAGTGGCGCCCTACCGGCACCGAAACCACGTTCACGCTGAGCGACATGATGGCTCCGCTCGCCGCGCACCAGAAAGACCTGCTGCTCGTGGACGGCCTGAATCTCGCGGTCACCGCGCTCGGTGTGGGGCATCCGCACAGCAAAGGGATGGCAGGCGTGCTCACGGGCACGGAGCTTTTGCCGGGAACGTTCGTGACCGGTATGGGCAGCGCGAGCTTCGCAAACGGGCCGTCGGTTGATCAGATCATTGCCGGGCGCATCAGCGAAGGGCTCAAGTTCAAGTCGCTCGAGTTTTCGACGGCTTGGGCGATCTCCGGGCGCAATCTGACTGACGGTGCGGTCGCTGAGACCTCCAACGCGGCCAACACCATCAACTTTGCGGGTGCGAACAAGCCGCTTCCGCCCATGACCAAACCGCAGGATGCCTTCACTCGCATCTTTAGTGAGCTGGGCGCGCCATCGGCAGCGGGCGACGCGGACCGCAAGAGAACCGTCTCGATCCTCGACGCCGTGCAAGGCGAATACAAGCGGATCTCGGCCCAACTCGGCCCTGCGGATAAGGCCAAGCTCGATGAACATTTAGCGATGGTCCAGCAGATGGAGGCCAGCCTGACCGCCACCACTTCGGGGCAGAGCTGCACGGCTCCGATCGCGCCTACCACGGCGGATTCGAAAGACATCCCGACCAAAGGCCGCGCAATGACGGATCTTTTGGTGGCGTCCCTGGCGTGCAATCTCACGCGTGTCGCGACCATGCAATGGGGCGACAGTGAAGCGAAGTTCCCGCTCAACTTCGATCCGCTGCAGCTGCCGGACGTGCACCACGGCTATCAGCACGACAGTGTTTATAACCCGACCGCGCTGTCCCAAATCTATAAGTGGCTGGGGTCCAACTTCGCCTACCTACTCGATAAGCTCGCGTCCGTAAAAGAGGGTGACGGTACAATGCTCGATAACACCGTGGTGCTTTGGGTCTCCGAGATTCAAGAGCCGCCGACACACAATCAAACCAACATGCCGTTCATGATCGCTGGCGGGAAGAACGCCGGCATCAAGACCGGGCGCTGGCTCAAAGTTCCGTCGCAACCCCACAATAATTTGCTCGTCACGCTCCTGAACGTATTCGGCGGAACGGACAAGACGTTCGGTCGCAGCGAATACAACACCGGTATGCTCGCGGGGCTCACTTGAGCAGGCTGGTGGCGAAGGGAAGAATGGGATTGCCGGATGCAGCTGTCCGGTATCGCAGCGCAGCGGCTGCCGTAGCGTTAGTCGTGGTTGCCGGCTGTAGCAGCACGAGTAGCGACAATGCTGGGCATGCGGGACAGTCAGGTCAGGCCGGTGCCCCGGGCGCTGCAGGCGCCCCTACGGGGAGCGCGGGCGCCCCTACGGGGAGCGCAGGCGCGGCGGCAGGCAGCGCAGGCGCGACGGCAGGCAGCGCAGGTGCAGGTACGGCAGGGGCGACCGGCGTTGCTGGCGCCGGGACCGGCGGCGCGTCGGGTGCCTCGGGTGCCGGTGGCTCCGCGGCAGGCGGGACTGGCGGCGGTGCCGGCGGTGCCGGCGGCTCGAGCGGTAATTCAGGCAGCGGGGGCGCGGCCGGCGGCGACGGCTGGGTGTCCATCCTGCCCACGGACGATAAGCTCACGGGCTGGTTCCCTTACGTAAAGGGTTACATGCCGGGGATGGATCCGCTCAAGACGTTCCGCCGCGATGCGACCACGGGCTATCTCGTCGTCACTTATCAGGACTACACGGGCAGCTCGTTCGATAATCACCTTGGCCTGATCTACTACGATAAGAAACTCACCAACTACAAGGTGCGATTCGAGTACAGCTTCCAGGAGCCGCAGGCGAAGAACCCTGTATCGTGGGGAAAGAACAACTCCGGGCTATTCGTGTTTTGTACTGATCCTCATCAGATCACCGGCAACCCGGACTTCCCGACGGGAATTGAAATCCAGATCCTCGGCAGTCCCAGCGCGGGTGGAACCGTGAACTGCCAAATCTGTCTGAATAGCACAGTGGCAATGTTCCCAGCCATGATCGGCACTAAGGCCATTAACGCCGCCGGCGGCTGCTTCGCATCGACGCAAAGTGCGAGTGATTTCCAGCCCGCCGCCACGTGGACAACCGTCGAGGCGGACGTTGATGCGTCCGCGACTGGGGTCACTAAGATCTATCAGTACGCAAACGGCACGAAACCGGCGAATCCGATCCAGACAATCACCGGCCCTGTAAAGACGGGAGGCCAGACAGTAAATAGTGGCTGGATCTCCTTTCAGTCGGAGAGCCAGCCCTGCACGTTCCGCAAAATCGAGCTCATGGAGCTGCCCTAAAGTCGGAACGTGCGCTGGCGTAGTGCTTACCCGCTTTGCGCGCTGCTCAGTTTCGGCTGTGCAGCGCGCGCTGGAAGCGGCTCTGATGCTTCAGAGCCTCCGAGCTGTGCGGGCCTGTTGGCGGACTGCGGCGCTTCGTCGGACGAGAGCTGCTGCGTGAGCCCGCCAGTGACGGGAGGTAGCTTCGAGCGCGATAGCGATCCGAGCTACCCGGCAACCATCAGCAACTTCAGACTCGACAAGTATGAGGTCACGGTTGGCCGCTTTCGAAAGTTCGTGGAGGCGGTCGGGGCAGGGTGGCTCCCCGCGCCGGGCTCGGGCAAGCACGCGCACCTAAATCACGGCGTCGGGCTCTTGAACAGCGCGGGCGCTGGTAACGAGCAAGGTTGGGACGCGGCCTGGAACGGCAATTTACCGGCAGGGAAACCCACCTGGGATAGTTCAGATTATTTGGCGTGCGACGCGGCGTACGCAACGTGGACGCCGAGCCCCGCCGGCAACGAAAACCTGCCCATCAACTGCGTCAACTGGTACCAATCAGCGGCTTTCTGCATTTGGGACGGGGGTTTTCTGCCGAGCAGCGCAGAAGGGAACTACGCCGCGGCAGGGGGCAGTGAACAACGCCCGTACCCGTGGGGCGACACGTTTCCGAGCGGCAGCACCGCCCTCGCCGTGTTCGGTTGCTACCTCAACGCGGGCGGCAATTGCACGGGCGTCACGAACATCGCTCCGGTCGGGTCAGTTGTGGCTGGGAACGGACGGTACGGTCAAGCCGACTTAGCCGGCAACGTTGCCGAATGGAATTTTGATTGGGACGGTCCCAACCCGGCGTCGGCCTGTAACGACTGCGCCAATCTGGAGCCAACGCTCGCGCGCATCGAACGGGGCGGCTCGTTCTTCTTCTATGCGTCGTTGTTGCTTTCCACCGCGCACGATGAAGTTCCGCCCATGGCTCACAGCTTCGATCTGGGGCTGCGCTGTGCAAGGAAACCGTAGGCGGCTCCTACCAGCGCACGGTCCCGTCTCGTAGGGCAGGGCGCGCGCCGAGGTTCCGGCCCGGATGTCCGTGACATCCAGGCCGATACTGCGCTGCGCGCCCAGGCCGGCTCAGCTCAGAACGCCGCTTTCACCGCGGTCCCAGCGGCGTTGGTCGTGCCGCTGTAGCTCGTGATGAGCTGCGGGAAGCCGCAGGTTTGATTCGGGTCCGTCACGCCGCGATCGACGTACCAGGCCCAACCCGTCCAGCCGATGCCCTTCGTTTGGAAGTAGCTCAGCATGCTCGTGTAAATCGAGCCGTCGCAAGCAAGGCTGCCGCCGGCAGTGGTGTTGGCTTGTCCGAACTCAGTCGCCACGATGGGATACGTCGCGGCCAAGTTACCGAACGCGGCGTCCCACGCGCTGCTGCTGTTGCCTTTGAAGCTGTACGGGTGGGTGACGTACGCGATGTTGCTGCCGCTCAGCGCTTGTGCGGGCAACACTTGCGACAGGTTGTACGACCAATCCAAGCCGCCGAGGAGCACGAGGTTCTGCGCCCCCGCGGTGGTGCGCACCGCGTCGTACATGCCCTGCATGCCGGACTTCCAATCCGCCGGAGAAATGTCGTGCGGCTCATTGAACAACTCGAACATCACGCGCCCGTCGTTCTTGTACTTGCCGGCGACCGACGACCAGAACTGCTTCGACGTGCTGTCGGCCATGGTCGTTTGGCCCGCGGTGGTGAGCCAATGCAAATCCAGGATCACGTCCATGCCGAGTGAGAGCGTCCATTTGACCGCGCGATCGACATACGCCTGGTACAGGCCGCCCTTGGCGGGATCTAGCCAGAATTGTTGATTGAGGCTGTAGCGAACCACGTTGGCCTTCATGGCGGCGATGCGCGCGAGATCTTCATAGGTGATGTTCCAGCCGGCGCGATCCCATTCGAACGAGGGGCGAGCGACGCCGTGGAAGATCTTCTGCTGGCCGGTCTTGCAGTCCATGATCTTGTTGCCGGTGACGTAGTAACCGCCCGGAGCTGCGCTGCCCGAAGTGCATGCCTTCGGGGTGACGCTCGCCGAAGGCGCGGCGTCTTTGATGAAGTGCACGTCGTCGAACCAGCAGGTGAACGGATTGGCGACGCGCGAAGAGCCATCGCGAGTGTACTGCGTATTCACCTGCACCTGAAATGCGGTGAGCTGGTCGGCCTTGATACCGTTCGTGATCGTGCCGCCGTCCCAATCCTGCAGGGTTTCACTGAAATACACCTTCTGATAGGTCCAGTCGGTGAGCATCGTGGAGTTCTTCTGCCCGTATTGATTACAGATCGTGCCCGAGCCGGAATACGAGCAAACAGGATTCGGCACGTCGGCGTCATTGGGGACGTCCACCGTCTTGACGTACACGAAGTCAGTCTCGGCCTTGCACTTTACGAAGTAGCCGATGCCGGTGTAGCCAGCAGTCTTGGCGTCGAACTTGTCTTTCGTTGGCGTCGCCGCGCCAGCGACATCGCCCATCAGGTTCACGCCGAAGCCGACACCCCAGCCCGTGGACCCGGAGTTGCCGGGTGACGACACCTTGAGCGAGCCGCCACTGTTGCACGGCCCCGCGGTGGCGGCGTCGATCGCAAAAGCATTGCTGCCAATGCCCGGCGTCGATGCGCCGCCGGTCGCGTCCTCGGCACCATAGGCGTACCAGTCTGTTCCACCGCGCACGCCGACCTTGTACATAATTGGCGTCGCCTGACGGAAGTCGGAGATGACGTCGGCCGCTGGGATCTTCACGGCCGCGCCGTTCACGGTGCAAGCGAGATCCACGGGGGTCGGATCGGTTGCGCCGCCCGCGGCACCACTCGCGCCACCGACGCCGCCTGCGCCGCCCGTGCTCTTGCCCCCCGCTCCACTGGCGCCGCTCGTTCCGGCGCTGCCGCCACTGGCCCCGGCTCCGCTCGCGCCACCGGCACCGCCCGAGCTGCCGCCTCCCGCACCGCCCGCGCCGCCGCACGCGCCGCTTTGACAAACGCCGTTGCACAGCGTGAGGCCGCTCTGACACGCACACGTACCGCTAGTGCATTGTTGCCCGCTGCCGCATGCATGATTGCAGGCGCCGCAATTGAATAGATCCTTCGTCGTGTCGACGCAGCTGGCGCCGCACGCGGTGAGCGGGCAGGTCCCCGAGCAGGCACTTACTCCTGCGTTGGCAACGCAGTACAAACCGGTGCTGCAGGCGACCCCGCACGCGCCGCAATTGGCGGTATCGGTCGCCAAGTTCGCGCAGCTGCCGTTGCAGTCGACGAGCCCGTCCGCGCACCGGCAGGCGCCTGCCGCGCATTGCTGGCCAGCAGAACACGCTTTGCCACACCCGCCGCAATTCGCGGGATCCGCGGCCGTGGAGACGCAGCTGCTTCCGCAGCTCAGCTGCCCCTCGGGGCAAGCTGCGCTGGCTGGCTGAGAGGTGGAGCTGCAAGCCCAAGGGAGCGAGACGACGAACATACAGCCCAACAGGGCCACGAGGAGTCGATGCATGGCAGAACCGTTAGTTTCGTCCGGCAATGTTAGCGACCTTAACAAGCATGGTCACAGCACTTTTAGGGTCGCTTGCCGACCTGACCCGGCGGCAACGACAGGGCCAGCGGTTTGTTCTGCCGCTAGCCGAGCGTTCAGCGTTCGCACCCCGTGCGGGCGGCCTTCGCGTCCGCACGCACGGGTGTGGCGCGCTTTTCGCTCAGAAGAAGAAGTAAGTCACGCCCAGCGAGCCGCCGAGTTGCCCGCCGATGGTCGCGCTATTGTTGTTATTGGTGAGCACGATGCCGAGCCCCGCGCTGGCCGATAGCGCGACGTTGGGGACCACGAAGGCGCGAATTTGGGCTGCACCCTCGAGGTGAATGGGATTTGTCGACACTCTGGCCTGGGGGCCATCCCCGTCCGGGTCATGCGTGACGTGCACGAGGCCGATTCCCGGACCGACCGAAAAATCGGCGTATTGGCTGCGGTGGACCGGAAAGAACAGGCGTCCCGCCACGGCTAATGTGGAGTCATTGCGCTGGAAGGAACCGCCGAGCAGCGCGTCGACGTGAAATGCCTCAGCGTCGTACACGAATGTGCCGCCGACGATGCCGGTCAAGGTTGCCTCGGCACCGATGCCGATACCGTGTGCGGTCGGCGCCGCTTGCGCAGCGGGCGCGGCGGGTGCGGTTTGCGCGGCTGCAGTGCCTGTTGCGAATAGAGTGAGGCCGAACATCGGGATGAGGAAGCGGGTGGAATTTCGCATGTGCGGAGTTTAGTGCGGTGCCTCCTCGAATCAACATCGCCGGTCGGATCCGGCAGCTGTGTTTTTTCCGGCGCGTCGCGCGACGTCCGAGTGAGGCGTTCATGCGCGTCGCAGCGCCGTCCGGTGCTCGGCGCGTGGTGCGGCGGGGCACGCGCAACGGAAATTCCCCGCCGTCCCGGAATCTCTGCTGCGAGCGGGTAGGGAGCAAGCCGCACCGTCGAAATTCGCAATGGACGCGATCACGAGTCGTGAATCGCGCAGTGCGGTCGGGCGATAGCACGATGTCGCGCTCGGCTGCTGCAGCCTCGAAGCGGTAATAAAGAGTGATCGGGCAACTGCCACGGTGTTTTGTTGGCACGAGCATGCGCCGACCCACTTGCGCGATTAGACTGCAGGCGCGTGAGAAGTCATTGGTTGCGAGCTAGGGTCACGAGCAAACGAGTTGGCTGGCGCACTGCTGTCGTTGGCGCCGCCATTTGCGCAAGCAGCGCCGTCATCGGCTGCGGCAGCTCCAACGGCGCGGGAACGCGTAACGCGGATGCGGGTGCAGGCGGTCAACCCAACGTCGGGGGCGAGTCCGGTGCCCCGGCGTTGGCGGGCGCGTTCAGCTCGGGTGGTGGCAACGCCTCCGCTGGCCAAATTGGCGCGGGCGGCGTAAAGTGCGGCGGTCAGGCCGGCCGGGCCGGATCCGAT
>JBDTYJ010000043.1:0-23247 GCA_040005755.1 Pseudomonadota bacterium | reverse complement strand
GGGGAATACCGCGTTCGCATCCGACTCGAGGCGCTCGGCGGCGAGAATCCGCCGATTCGTGTGGCCTTTGGAGCGCGTGTAGGTCCAAAAACCTACTCGCTGCAGGTTTCGCTAGTCGCGCCGGAAGCCGAGCAGGAGCTGATCTTCCGCTTATGAAAGCGCGGCATTTGCGGGTGCACTCTGGCTTGCCCTGGAGCCGATGCTATTGTACGGAGACAGTGCGCCGCAGTGAACAGCGGCAATTTTCAGAGCAAAGCCATGGGATCTTTTAGCCCCGTACACTGGGTCATCGTTCTAATCATCGTCCTGCTCGTATTCGGGCCAGGGCGCCTCGCCGGCGTCGGCAAGGGCTTGGGCGAGGGCATTCGCTCGTTCAAGAAGGGTTTGAATGAAGACGACGACCATCCCCCGACGACCCCGAAGCCGCCGGAAGAAGCGAAGTCGTTGCCTGAAAACCGCAGCAGCTAGTCCCTCTTCGGAGCGCGCAGGCGCTGCGTGAAAGCGGCAAAGGCCAGTCGAGTGATCGACTGGCCTTTTGCTTTGGCGCACAGCGCAGCAGCGGGGCAGGGATTTTTATTGATGGTCACCGAGCGCGACGCCGAGCACTCAGCCTTCGGCGTCCAAGCCGTCACTCCGCAAGGACCGCAATGCGACGCCGAAGGCTTTGCCGTCACGCGATGCGCCGCGTGACCATCAATAAAAAGGTAAGCGGCTTCGGGCGCGCTCAGCTAGCGGCTTTGGCGAGCTTAGCGCGTTCGCGCAGGTACTCGATGACGGCGGGCAAAATGCTCAGGGCGATGATGGCGAAGATCACCAAATGGAAGCGCTTACGCACCGGCTCCAGGTTGCCGAACAAGTAGCCCGCTGGGATGAACAAGCACACCCAGGATAGCGCGCCGATCACGTTGAAGGAGAAGAAGCGCTTGTACGGCATCTTACCAATGCCCGCGACGAACGGCGCGAACGTGCGCACGATGGGAATGAAGCGCGCGATGATGATCGTTTTGCCGCCGTACTTGTCGTAGAAGGCCTGCGTTTTCAGCAGGTGCTCGCGGTTGAGCAGCTTCGAGGTCTGGCTGGTGAAAACCTTTGGTCCCACCGCCGAGCCGATCATGTAGTTGCACGCGTCGCCGAGCACGGCGGCCACGAGCAGCAGCGGCAAGATCGCTCCGATGCTCATTCCGCCCATCGCACAAAGGGCGCCGGTTGCGAAGAGCAGCGAGTCACCGGGCAAAAAGGGCGTCACCACCAAGCCCGTTTCGCAGAAGATGACCGCGAACAGGAGGGCGTAAAGCCAGCCGCCCATCGATTGCGACCACTGCACCAAGTAAAGATCGAGGTGAGAGAGGATCTTCCAGAAGCCGAGCACGTATGACAAGCGGGCACTCCTTGGGGCAACGCAACAGAGTCACCCGGGAACAAACCCGGGCGAAGGGACCGCCCGGGCTCAAGACTCGCCAGGCGTACGGTGTATCGGGGCAGGGAGCAAGCGTGTTTTCTGCCATTTTCGACGGGATTCGGGCTAGCCTTTGACTAGTGTCCGAAGTGCTAGCTCGAGTCACCGCGCGCACGTTGGACGCACCGCGTGGCCCGGACGTGCTGCATCGCATTCGGGTGCCGAGCGCGTGGCTCGAATCGGGTGAATGCGTTGAGTTCGAGTTGCCGCGCAACCTTTCGTGCGCGGCCTGCGCTGGCGGCGGCTGTGATTTGTGCGAGCGCTCAGGTGCGATCACGCTGCGCCGCCGAGATGAGTTGCCCGAGCTGTTACAGGTCACCTTGCCCGCGCGCGCGCTCGAAGGGGAAGGCGCGCCGCGCAGCGTAGTCATTCGCATTCCGGAGCAGGGGGGGCTGCCCCCTGCGCAGGGCGAGAGCTTGCCGCGCGGCCTGCTTTTGCTACGCGTGGAAGCGGCCGAAATGGCCGACCCAGGGGTGACGCTCATCCCGCCGGCAGCGCCGCCCGAACGGCGGGCTTCGCTTTCGCTGCACTCCCTCAAACCGAGTGTAAAGCAGACCCGTCAGCTGCTCTTCTTGCTGGTTATCGTGGTGCTCGTGGGCCTCGCAATTCTCGCATTTCAGCGGCGTCGTGGGCTAGGTTAAGCGCCATGAATCCCGTGGCGATGGCCCTCATCATCGTGACCTTGAACGCGGTGTTTGCGGTGAGTGCCTGGCGCCGCTTCAACCTGCTGAAGGTCGGCAACCGCACTTGGGAAAGCCGCCTCACGGAGATCCCGAAGCGCCTGGGCCTGGTTTGGACGTTCGCCTTCTATCAAAAGAAGATGCGCTACTACCTGACCGCAGGTCTCGCGCATCAGTTGATCTTCCTCGGTTTCATCGTGCTGCTGCTGCGCACGTTGATGCTGTGGGGGCGCGGGTTTTTCCCAGGTTTCAACCTGTTCCTGTTCGGGCCGGAGGGCTTTCTGGGGCTGCCTCTGGGGTCTGCATACGGCTTTCTGAAAGATTCTTTCGCGAGCTTGGTGCTCCTGGGCGTGGCGGCGTTCGTGTACCTGCGCGTCATTCGCCCGCAAAAGCGGATGACGCTCGGGGTCGAGGGCTTGGTGATCCTCGGCATCATCGCCACGATGATGATCGCCGACATCACTTACGACGGCGCCAGCATGGTGCTGCGCAGTCGCTTTGCAGCGGAATGCGGTAGCGGCGCCGGCACGTTTCCGTGCAGCGCCATGGCCACGCTGATCGCGCCTCTTGCGCCGGCCGATGGCGCACCGTTGGCTTGGCACCTTGCTGATCCGGCCGGGTCACTTGCCTCGTTGATCTTGTCGGGCCTTGGCTCCGCCGCCTTGGTGGTGCTCGCTCACATTGGCTTCTGGACCCACTCCACGTTGGTGCTGATTTTCTTGAATCTGCTCCCGTACACGAAGCACTTTCACATCATCACCGGGATCCCGAACGTGTTCTTGGGCGACACCACGCCGCGCGGTCGGCTGCGCCCGCTCGCGCCTTCCACCGAGGCGCTGATGGCCGCGGTCGAAAAAGCGACCGAAGGGGAGGACCTGCTGAAGGCGCGCATCGGTTACGCGCGCATCGAGCACTTTACCTGGAAGGACATGCTCGATTTCTACACCTGCACGGAGTGCGGGCGCTGCTCGGACAATTGCCCGGCGTTCACCACGGGCAAGGTGCTGAGCCCCAAGCAATTCACGCTGGATTTGCGCAACCACCTGTACAGCCGGCAGGAGGAGTTCCTCGCCATCGGCCCGGGCGCGATTCATGAAGGGGTGACACCTGCGCCGAGCGAGCCGCCTGCCGCGCCCGAGGCACCGCTTGCGGCCGAACCGGCACCGCCGAGCGCGGCCGCCGCCGAAAACGCAGCGCCGCCCCGTGTGTACAAGCCGCTGGATCTCGTGCCCGGTGTGATTCACGAGGATGTCTTGTGGGGCTGCACTACGTGCCGCGCTTGCGAAGAACAGTGCCCGGTCAACATCACGTACGTGGACAAGATCGTGCAGATGCGCCGCAACCTGGTGGTCATCAAGGGCGAGTTCCCGAGCCAGCTCGCCAAGCCCTTTGAGGGCATGGAGGGCAACGGCAATCCGTGGAACTTGGCTCGCGTCGACCGCGCTAGTTGGTCCGAAGGCTTAGGCGTGAAGAGCTGCGCAGAGAAGCCCGACGCAGAAGTGTTGTTCTGGGTCGGCTGCGCGGCGAGCTACGACGACCGCGCCAAAAAGATCGCGCGAAGTACGGCGCAGCTGCTGCTGGCGGCAGGTGTGGATTTCGCGATCTTGGCCGAAGAAGAGACGTGCACGGGGGATCCAGCGCGCCGCGCCGGCAATGAGTACCTGTTCAGCATGCTCGCCGAGACCAACGCGGCCACGCTGAACGGCTACAAGGAGCAAGGCGGAATCAAGAAGATCATCACCACCTGCCCCCACTGCTTCAACACTCTGAAGAATGAGTACCCGGATTTCGGCGCCAAGTTCGAGGTCGTGCACCACACCGACTACATGCTGGAGCTGGTCGCGCTGAAGAAGCTTACGCCGAGCAAACCGGTGCGCGCCAAGGTCGCGTACCACGACTCCTGCTACCTTGGCCGTTACAACGACATCTATGACTCGCCGCGCGCCATCTTGCAGGGTATTCCGGGCGTGGAACTGGTGGAGGTAGAGGGCGCGAACAAGAAAAAGGGCCTGTGCTGCGGCGCTGGTGGCGCGCAAATGTTCATGGAAGAGCAGAACAACAATCGCGTGAATGTTAAGCGCACGTTGCAGCTGCTCGACACCGGCGCCACCACGATTGCCAGCGCGTGTCCGTTTTGCATGACCATGCTCACGGACGGCGTAAAATCGCAGTCCAAAGAAGAGCAAATCAAGACGATGGACGTGGTGGAAATGCTTGCCATTTCCTGCGGCGTTGCCGACCTGCCCGGTGGTTCCCCGGGGAACACGGCCGGCGATTCGGCTTCTGCCGCAGCCGAATAACCGGCCGCACGCAAGGGGTCGAACGGCCGAGCGATCCGAAGACTAAATGCTATAGTCGCCAGCGAATGGCCATCAAGCCCACCACGACCCAAGTCAGACCCGAAGCCGAGGCTGAGCACACGCCGCCTTCGCCTGGTGAGGTGCGCCGGTTGCAGGGGTTTGATTGTGATTTTTGCGAGCGTCACTTCGAAGGCACGCCCGGAGGCTCCGGCTTGTTCCTGTGGTCGCGCGGCGATGAATACCGCTTCGAAGAGCCCCCGCTGTGTGAAGAATGCGCGATGCGCATCAGCGTTGGCGCGGTCTTGAAGTGGCAGAGCGAAGAAGAAGAGGGCTGAGCGCAGGTTCGCTCACTGAAGAGTGAACGGAGGCGCTTCCGAGTCAGCCAGAGGCGGCAGGCGCTCCAGCAATTCATGCGCGGCGCCGCGCAGCACGGGTGATGACTCGGAGTGGTTCCGCACTTCAGTCAACTCGCAGCGAGTGCAAACGGCGAGCAGCGGCATCGCGAGGGCCGGCGGGGAACCCGGGTTGAACAACACCGCCAACCGCACCCTTGGACGGCTCAACCAACGGCCGTGCGCTGCGATCGCTGCTAGGGCTTCCGAACGCACCGGGCGGCGCGCCGCAATGCGCACGACGTCATCCTCGGTCAGCCGCGGGTTCTCGAGCAACTGACGAATTACCAGTGGATGCGGGTCGCGCAGCAGCTTCTCGAACGCGCGGCGATTGGGGCTGCGCGCTAGGCTCTTGCGTTCACCGACCGTGAGCTCGCGACCGGCGCCGTAGTCGGGCACTGGGGGCTCAGGGGGCGAGGGAAGCAGGCTCGGCGGCGCTCGACGAACGAGGCGCGCTAAGCTGAGCAGGTGGCGAGCCTCCGCCTGCGCACGCAGGTCGTCCACGAGGGTGCACTCGCCGAGTGCCGCGAACACCAGAGCGACTACCAAGATGGCTTCGCGGGCCTGCGGGTCGGCGCGCTCGTTGTGCTCACAAAGCGTGTTCAGCACCGTGGCCTGGTCGTGCGCCGGGTGCTTGGCCAGAAAATCGCGCAGCCAACCCGTACGCAGCGCGAGATCGGGCAGCGACAACAGAACTCGCTTGAGGCGATCGACCTGCATGTCTCGCGTTCCAGCTCAAGGATGAGGCACATTTTCCGGTTTGTCACGAGGGCGGGGCGGCTCCGCCCGCAAGTGGTACTAAGCTCCAAACGCTTTGGCAGCCTCGCCGCTTTTGACCGAACGCCTCGCGGTCGCATTCCAGAAACATCGCCGCGCACCAGCGCGCTGGCTGTCGTTTTGGATCGTGCTTTCCTGTCTGATTGGCGCTGGGCTCTTGGCACGGCTCGGCACGCCAGTGGCGCGCGGCGCGGCGGCCGCCCTACTCCTGCTGTCGTTCGCGCAGGTGTTCGTGTCCCGCCGCCGCGACGCGAAAGACTTCGGTGATATGCGGCGCACGATCCGCCGCGTCGTCGTGCCAATCGATCGCAGCCTGGGTGAACGTGCGCTTCGTGCAGCGAGATTGGCCGCACAGGCCCGGCTGAATCCGGCGCTCGGTTCGCTCGAGCTTGCTGAGCTGCATTTCGAGCGTCAGCTCGAGCGCGTACCGCTCGCCATGGTCGAGCGCCACGCGGCGAAGCGCGGGCGCTCCTTGCGGATCGCGGGCTTTGCGTTGGTGTTCCTGGCGGGCCTGGCTTGGGTGCGCGACCCCAGCCGAGTTTCCGAAGGCTTGGACGTGCTGTTGGCGCGCCACGGCGTAGCGCCCGTGAACATGGCTTGGCTGGATTTGGCGCGCGTGACGGTGCAGCCGCCTGCTTACCTGCGCGCGCCGGATCGCGCTATTTTTCCGGGTCTGGGCAGCGCTGAGGCGCAAGGCAGTGCGGTTTCCATACGCGGCGTGCCGCTCGCATCCGGGCGGAAGCTAGTGCTGAGTGACGGAGCGCGTGAAGTGCCGTTCGTGGATGACGGGTCCGGTGGGGTGGTGGCGCGCTACGTCTTGAATGGCAGCGCCGAGCTGCGCGTCGCCGCGCGCTTTGGCAACGTGCTGATTCGCGAGCCCGAGGGCGTCACGCTCGAAGCCGTGCCTGACGCCCCGCCCGAAGTGGCGCTGGAGGGCGCGCCGGACAAAGTTGATTTGCGCGACTTCGACCGCCGCGAGCTGCGCTACGAGGCAAGCGACGACCACGGTCTGCGCGAGATTGATTTGGTGCTGCGCGCCGGCGGGCGTGAAGATCGCCGGCCGCTGACGCGTTTGGACGGTGAGGCAAAGCTCGAGCACGGCGCGTACGCCATCGAATCCAGCGATCCCTTCCTCCGGCGGACCTTCTTACCGGTCGAGGTCAGCATCGAGGCCCGCGACGACGACGCAACGTCGGGCGTGAAATGGGGAAAAAGTGCAGCAATTACGCTGATCCCGGTGCCGGTGGGCGAACCAGAGGCAGCGCGTTATCAAGCGCTCTTGGCGGTGCGCAGCGGGCTCACGGACTTGCTCGCCTCAGAGCTCGCGCCCGACGCGGGCGCTCAAGATGCAGACCGGCGCAAGGCGGACGCAGCACTCACCGGCGCGGTCGCGACGCAGCTGCGCGCGGTCTTGGAGCAGCGCTTCGCCGGGCTCACGCTCGCGCCGGGCCTGAAGGCTTTTCTGGGCGGACAAGCGCGCGTGCTGGAGCGCGCGCTCCCCACGCCCGCTTCGGCCATGCGTCGCACGGAGGACGTGCTCTTGGCCGTGGATGCCGCGCTGCGCGGCCTTGGCAATCGCGACGCCGAAGCGGTATCCAAACACTTGGGTGACGCCGCCGAAGAAGCCGCTGACGGTGCCAAACAAGCGTTGGAGAGCGAGCGTCGCGGAGCAGGTTTGAGGCGGCTTGCGCAGGCGCTTTCGGTGCTCGTTCCCGGCGCACAACATTTGGTCGTGTTGGGCCCAACCGGGCGGGATGTGGGCAGCGTTGCGCAGGGCGAACTTCGCCGCATTCAGCGCGCTCGGGATAGCAGCAATCTGCTGGCCACCGAGCTTGCCGCCCGCCATCTCGCCGCGCGTTTACGCCGGCCGAGCGCGTCGTTCAGCAGCGCCGGGGGCGGCGGTGTGGAGTCAGGCGGCGGTGGGCAAGGCGACGCGAACGGTAAGCCCTCTGACGCGGACAAGAAGTTCGATGAGCTCGTGGGTGAGTTGGAGCGGTTGGCGCAAGAACACGAGCAGGAGTTGGATCGCGTCGACCGCAATTTGGCGGACGCCGAAAAGTCGGTTGACTTGAACGATCTCAAGCAAGAAGCCGCCCAGCGCGCAGCGGTTCTGCGCGAGAAAATCGCCCCGCTCCCGCAATTCTCCGATAGCCCGGGCTCCCTGCGTGCCGGGGCTGCGCTCGGTCGCGAGCACGCGGAGTCCATGGCTCAGAGCATGGCGCGCTTGTCGCTGAAGGACGCCGTCGAAAGCGGTCGCCATGCGCGTTCCGAGCTTGCGGACGCGGCCAAACGCGCCGACGGCTCGTTGTTCGATTCGCTCGACGACAGCGTGCTCCGCGTGGCGCGTGCCGAGCTCGATCGTGAGTTGGCCTGGGCCGAGCAAAATTTGGCCCGCGCGCAAAAGAGCGCTGCCGAGAAGGCGCAGACCGGCCTCACGGATTCAGCGGGTCGGGAACGCGCCCTGGCCGAGCGCGCGGCGAACCTGTCCGGGCGCGGAAATCACGGGGAAATTGCCCTGCCGCAGGACTTGGCGGATGCGCTGGGCAAGGCGGAGGGCCTGATGCGTGACGCATCCAAGGAGCTGGCCGCCGGCCACGGCGAGCAAGGCTTGACGCTGCAGCGCGACGCTCAGCGGCTGCTCGAGCAAACCAGCAGCGGTCAAAGCGGCTCCGGCGACGGCGACGGCAAGGATCAACCGCCCGCGCCGTCGCCCAAGGATTCCTCGAGCTCCAAGGGCAAACAAATGCGCATGGATGCCGACGTGCCGCGCGCCGAGGCTGGCCACGCAGACGACTTCCGGCGCCGCGTGTTGGATGGCTTGAGCAAACCAAGGAGCGGTCGCCTCTCCGACGCCGTGCGCCGTTACGCCGAGGGCCTACTGAAATGAAGCGCGCGTCACTGCTTGCGTGGCTCGTTGCGAGCGCGCCTTTGCTCGCGCTCGGAACGCCAGCTCGGGCCTTCGATCTAGGGTTCGGCAATCCGCTGGAGCGCGTGGCGAACGCGATCACGGAAATTGATACGGCGCGCGCGACAGAGCTCCTTCTGCACGCGCACTCTGACTCACCGGCAATGACGCTCGAACGCGCCCGGCTGGCGGTGTACCTCGGCGAGTGCGATCGGGCGGAGGCCATTCTTTCCAACCCAGCGCTGACCGAATCGCGTGAAGGGGCTTCGCTCGCGGACCTGGCCAAGAGCTGTGCCCGCGCGACGGCCGCGGGTTTGGTCGTGGAAGACACCTCACGCGGCATCTGGATGAGGCTGCAGGACGACTCGGACCGCGCGCTGGCGCCGTTTATCTTCGAGGTAGCGGCCCAGGCGCGCGACACCGTTTCGAAGGAAATCGGCATCGATTTACCGCGACCGCTGCGCATTGATTTGGTGCGCGACCTGTTCTCGCTCTCCTCGGTGTCGGGGCTGCCTCTGAAAGCCGCCGAAACGACGGGCACGCTGGCGGTCGCGCGCTGGGGGCGAGTGATCATGCTTTCGCCGCGTGCGCCCGCGCAGGGCTACCCGTGGCAAGACACCCTGGCTCATGAGATCACTCATCTCTTGGTGACGCGAGCCACTCGCGATTTCGCGCCGCTGTGGATGCAGGAGGGCCTAGCCAAACGCTTCGAAGTGCGTTGGCGCCCGCCGCGGCCGTTCGACAAACCCGATTGGGCGGATACCAGCGCGCGCAACGCGGCCCTCGACGGTCGTTCTGTCGGCATCGACAAACTCGGCCCCTCGATCGCGATGTTGCCGACGCCCGAAGCGGCGGGCATTGCCTTCGCAGAAGTGACGAGCTTCATGCACTTTTTCATTGAACAAAACGGCGAACCCGCGCTGCGCCTTTTGTTCGCGGATCTGCGCGGCAACGGCGCGGCAGGGCCGGATGCCGCGCTGCTCAGCGTCACGGGCTATGGGCTGTCGGAGTGGAACGCACGCTGGCAACGGTTCCTACGCCAACCGGTGAAACCGCCGCCGGACGAGGCGACGCACGCAGCCCCGCCGCCGCGCGCGCGAGCAGATGCCGGGCGTCGCGTGCGCCTCGCGGACCTGCTTCGGCTCCGTGGTCACGGCCGTGAGTCGGCGACCGAAGTCGAGCCATTGCTCGGCCCGTTGCCGCGGGTGCCGCAGGTTCGAGCCCGAGTTGCGTCGGGCTTGTACGCTTCCCATGACGATACGGGGGCAGAACACGCGCTTGGCACGGTGGCGGAAATTGACGGCCTATACGGACCGTGGTTTGCCCTGGCCGGCCGAGGGTTCAAGCGGCGCGGCCAGCTCGCAGATGCGGAACTGGCCTTCACCTTGGGGCTATCGGCTGACCCCTACTCGGATGAGGTGGCCTGTGAGGGCTACGCGGCCGCGCCGAGCGCTGTTGCGGGGGAGCCGGCCGAACCACCATTGCCCACACGGCCCGCTTGGCTCGAGCTGTGTAAAGCCGCTCGCCTGGTGCCCCGTGATTGACCGCCATGGCCCAGGGCGCCTAGGATAATCAGCTCAATCTCTGCGAAGTTTAAAGGATTTCTCGTGGGTCTCGCGACGTACGCTGCCGCTCAGCTTTTGCGCGCACTCCCCCGGGTCCGACTCAGTCGGGCCGTCGGGGAACTGTGTGAGTTGCCTCTTTCCCCGCCCCTGTCGCGCGCGATCATGGGCGTGTATTCACGCGCCTATGGCGTGAACATGGACGAAGCAATGCCCGAGCCCGGGCCGTACCAGAGCTTCGACGCTTTCTTCACGCGCCCGCTCAAAGAAGGTGCGCGTCAGGTCAGCTCGGACGCCGTGGTTGCGCCCGCCGACGGGAAGCTCTCCTCGTGTGGCCGCGTCGATTCGGGGTCCCGCATCTTCGTTAAAGGACAACACTACGACGTCGGCGAGCTGATCGGTGACGTCCGCGACGCGGCTCGCTACAGCGGTGGTGAGTTCGCGGTCGTCTACCTGGCCCCTGGGGACTACCATCGGGTGCACTCGCCGGTAGACGGTGAAGTGACGCTGGTTCGCGGTCTGCCCGGCGATCTTTACCCGGTTAATTCGATCGGCGAGCGACACATTCCGCAGCTCTTTGTGCGCAACCACCGCGCGGCGATCGTGATTGACACCCGTGGTCTCGGGCGCGTGACGGTGGTCATGGTAGGCGCCGTGATTGTGGGGCGCATCACCATCTCGGCTCTGCCCGGGCGCCCCTCGGCAGAGCCCGGGGTGCATCCCGTGAATCCGCCGCAAAGCGTGACGCGCGGCCAAGAAATAGGGGTATTCCACCTTGGTTCGACGGCCGTAGTGCTGCTGGAGCCCGGCGTGAGCATCGGTCGGGCCCTCGGCAAAGTGCGCTACGGCGAATCCCTCTTGAGAGCTGGATGACGATCGAAAACTCGGAAGACGCGACGCAATCGGGCGTGAAGGATCCGGCAGAGCCGGTCGCTGAGCGCGCGTCCGCGCGGGCCGTTTCCGAGGTCGACATCGACATCCCGATTGATGACGGTCCGCCGGAGCCGTTATCGCCACCGGTAACGGAACCGCCGCCAGTGGCGCCGTCCAGTGATTCGCCGCCGTCGATGTCGCGCAAGCTCGCGCCACCGCCCAAGCCACGCCGGGATTCCGGAGCCGTGTCGCGTCCGCCATCGGCACGGCCGCCCGACGAAATGCCAAGGGTCGACCCGTTCACCGATGGCGCGCTCAAGGCACCGGCGACGCCGAACGTTGCGTTCACGGCTGACGACGTATTTCCGATGGTGGCTCGCGATAGCGAGCCGGACACCATCGTAAAACCGGCCTCGCCCTCCGCGCCGCCGCTCGGCACGCCTCCACCGATCCCGAAGCGGCGCTCGAATCCCGGGCTCGCGGCGGATGAGCCAGCGGCGCCTGCGAACGTTAGCGACGCGCGCTCGCCATCCGATCCTGCGCTCGGTTCGGCTCAGCCGAAGCCCGTTGCGGCGCCGCCGCGGCCCGCGCCGTCGGGGCATCCGCATAGCGAATCGCCATCAGGCGCGCCGGCCGTCGAGAGTGCTCCTGCCGTCGCGGCCGCGCCGGACAATGCGCCCGCCATCATGGCCCCCGCGCTGCTGGCGGAGCGTGCGGAGGCGCCCCCTGTGTCGGCGCCACCGCCGTCCTCATCATCGGCGATTTTTGCGATGCGCATCATCGCCGTCGGTGATGCCGCGCGCGCCAAACCTGCGCCGGTCGAGCCGGGCGCGGACTTCGACCCGGAAGCGTATCCGCCGTCGGCTTCGCGCCTGGGCACCGGCCTGCGCCGTAGCTCGCGCCCATCCGCGCCGTCCATCGTGGTTCCGGATCTGCCGCCCGTGCCTCGCGCGAGCGCAGATCTGGCGTCGGTCGCCGCGCTCGCTGAAGGCGCGGAAAACGCGCTCCCGGTCGCTGCCGCGCAGACCGCCGCAGCGTCAGTCGAACCCGCAGAAGCCCACGCGCTGCACGGTGTGACCGAGAACACAGAAGCACCGCGCATCGACATTTCTCATGAGTTGTCGGACGAGGACGTTGCGCCCGACTCGGGCGAGAAGAAGATCCCGCCGGGGGTCGAAGAGCTGGGCCGTGACGACGCAATATCGCTGCTCCCCGAAGAGACGCCGGGGTTCCAGCCGGAAGCCAAAACCGATCCCGGTAGGCCGCCGCCACCGCCCAAGCGCCCCCTAGGCACGCCGCCGTCCGTGCCCGTCGTCGAGCCACTGCCTGCCACATCGGCTTTCGCTGGCACTCCACCGCCGATTCCGGATCCCGCCGCCGCGAAGGCCGCGCAACGCGCCAAGACCCGCCAGCCCTGGTGGGAAGATTTGTTTAGTGAAGACTTCATGCGCGCGTCGGGCAAAGTCTCGGACGAGCAAATCCGCCGTGAGGTGACGTTCATCGAAGACTCGCTCGGCGTCGCAGCAGGCGGCGTGGTGTTGGATTTGGGCTGCGGTGCCGGCCATCACGCGGTGGAGTTCGCGAGCCGCGGCTACGGCGTGGTCGGCTACGATTTGTCGCTGTATCAGCTCGCGTTGGCCGCTGACGTCGCGCAAGAGCGCAGTCAGAAGATCAACTTCCTGCAGGGCGACATGCGCGAGATGGCCTTCGAGGAAATGTTCGACGGCGTGTTCTGCTGGAATACGACCTTCGGCTACTTCGAAGAGGACAAGAACCTAGCGGTGGCGCAGCGCGTGTTTAAGGCGCTGCGTCCAGGCGGCATGTTCCTGATCGACGTTTTGAATCGGGATTTCGCGGCTGCTTCCGCGCCCTGCACCGTTTGGTACGAGGGTGATGCGTGCGTCTGCATGGATGACATGAGCGTGGACTACATCTCCAGCCGACTGCGCGTGAAGCGATCCATCATCTTGGATGACGGCCGCACGAAAGAGTCGCTTTTCTCGCTGCGTCTTTACTCACTGCACGAGCTCGGCAAGCTGCTGCATGAGGTGGGCTTCCGCGTGACCGAGGCCAGCGGTCACCCTGCGACGCCAGGCGTGTTTTTCGGCCCCAATTCGCCGCGCATCATCATGCTCGCGCAGCGCCCGTAGCTCACTTACAAGTGACGTGCGGGCCGCCGCCTTGCTCGCTGCAGGAGCAGCCGGAACCGAGCACTTTCGTTAAGCAGCTACAGCTCGATTTTTGAGCGCACTGCGGCAGCCAGCCGCAAGCCGCCCCGCCCTTGGCCGACTCGTCGCAATACCAGCCGGTTGGGCACATACCAGAGCCGCACGGGCTGCACGTTCCGTCGTCGCAGAGCGTGGGTTGGGGCGCTTCCTCTTCGACCGGCGCTTCGTCTCCGGCGCTGGCAGCGTTCACGGCGCGCGCGGCGGCTTTTTCGTGAGGCGTCGCAGGCGGTTCGGCCGAGCCCGCCGGAGCGCCGCCACACTCTGTGGCCAGCAATAACGCCGTGAACGAAAGTACTCGGAATCGGTTCGAGCTGAGACCCACGCCCTCCACGTATACGTCCCCGCCTGCGCGGGCTACAAGGGTTTCGTGGATCTCGCCTCAGCTCTCGCCCAGCGCGTGCCGGGTCTGCGAGTCAGCGCCGAAAGCGCCGATCTTTCCGCGGCTGCGCGGGACTTGTGGCCGCGCGCGCTGGTCGACATCCAAAGCGGTGAAGCGCCGACCGCACGCCCCGGCGCCGTGGTTTGGCCAGAGCGTAGCGAGCAAATCAGTCAGCTGATCGAGCTCGGGCGCTCGCAGGGGTTTGCCGTGGTGCCGTTCGGCGCCGGCAGTGGCGTGTGCGGCGCGGTGCTGCCGCACGAGCGCACGGTCGTGGTGGATTCGAAGCGACTGCTCGACTTTAGCGTCGACTCAAGTGCGCCCGTCGTGCACGCCGGCGCGGGCGTGCTCGGTCTGGCGCTCGAGCAGCGCTTGGCGAAGCTGGGTTACACGGCGGGTCACTTCCCTTCGAGCATTGTTTGCTCGACCGTCGGCGGCTGGGTCGCAGCGCGAGGCGCGGGGCAGTGCTCGAGCCGTTACGGAAAAATCGAGGACATGGTGGCCGGGCTCGATTGCGTGCTCGGCACTGGGGACGCGGTGCACATGCAGCGCCGGCGCTCAGGACCGGATCTCGTCCCGCTGATGACGGGCAGTGAAGGCACGTTGGGGTTTATCACCTCCGTAACACTACGCTTGCATCCGGCACCGCGAGTGCGGCGCTTTCTGGCGTACTCCTGCACCAGCATCGAAAGCGGCTTCGACATCCTGCGCACGATCATGCAAGCGGGGCTGCGTCCGGAAGTGGCGCGGCTGTACGATCCCATCGATTCGGTCTTGCTCAGCCAGAGCTCTGACGCCAAGAAATCCCCAAAAAATCGCAGTCAAAGCGCAGTTCGAGCGTTCGGCATCGCGGCGCGTCACGCGCTCGCGCATCCGCGTTGGCTGCAGCGCGCGATCGAGGCATTGGAGGGCAACCTACTCGGGGGCGCGACGCTGCTCTTGATCTTCGAGGGGGAGGCGGATGAGGCCAACCAAGACGCCGCGCGCGCCGAGCAGATTTGCTCACGCGCCGCAGCACGCTCGCTCGGCGAGGCGCGCGCGCGCGCCTGGCTCGCGCATCGCTACGGCGTGAGTTTTCGGCAATCCCCGGCGTTTCGCCTGGGTGCCTTCACGGACACGATGGAGGTTGCCGCGCCCTGGTCCAAGCTCGAGGCCGTGTACGCAAGCGTGCGTCGCGCGCTGTCGGAGCATGGTTTGGTGATGGCGCATTTGAGCCATGCCTACCCGGACGGCTGCGGTCTTTACTTCACGTTCGCTTGCCTCGGTGCGTCCGCCGGCACAGCCCGCGCGAGGTACGACGCGGCCTGGCGCGCGGGCCTCGACGCGGCGCTCGGGGCAGGTGCCAACCTAAGCCATCACCACGGCGTAGGTCGCAGCAAGGCTCTTCGTTTGGCGGCCGAGCTTGGGCACGGCACCGAGCTCTTGCATCGCCTGCGACAAGCCTGGGATCCGGCTGGGCTGTTCAATGCTGGCGCGCTCGAGGCACCGTTCGAGGTCCTGCCGGCGTTGCCGCCCGATGCTCGTCCCGCCTTCGTGCTCGATGAGCTGTCGCGCTTGGCTGAGGTGGATGCCCGGCTTTCGCTTGGAACCACTCAATCCTTGTTGGCGCGCGCGGGGCTGAGCCTGGGCCTCGACTCGAGCGCGGATTGGTCTTCCTCGATCGCGAGCTGGATAGCCGCTGGTTTTCCGGGCGCCCGAGACGCCTGGTTGGATCCGGTCTCTGCGCGCGTCACCGGCTTCGAAGCAACGGCGGGCGGCGTGCAAGCGCGGGTGCGAGCGGCGCCACGCCGCGCAACGGGGCCGGATTTATTGGCGCTCTTCGCGGGCGCCCATGCTGCCATCGGCAGGGTCGAACGCGCGACGCTCGCGGTGGAGCCGCTCGCCGCGCCGCTGCCGCGCGCGCAGCCCTTCCGTTGGGAGCGCGACCCCGGCCTCAGCCCCGCGGAGCGACGCGCGTTCGACCTCGTGCGGCGCGCACTGCGCAAGAACGGCTAGCCCAGCGCGCCGTTTCCGCGCGCGGTCACGTTAGTCCGCAGGTTGATCTTGATTTGGCGTGATCAGCAAATCATCCGGCAATTCCAAGGTTTGACTCAGCCGCTCGAGCGCGCGCTCCACGAGCTCACGATCCGCGGGCTCCACGCTGCTGACGCCCGCTCTGTACAGCGCGAAGCGCAGCGTCGCCGCCTCCAACCGCGAGAGCGCAGCGGTGCGGGAGAAGCCGAGCTCTTCAACGCGGTAGCGCAGCAGTACTTGGCCGTCATCCAACACCTGCTCGCCGACAACTTCTGCCTTCACGCGGCCCGTGCCGCACAGTTGGCGGATGATGCCGCGCACGCGCGAGGCGCGCCGTCTGACCTTGAGCGCCGCAGGATTCTCGAACAAATTGAAAAACCGATTCCGCGCGAACGCAGTCGGCACGAGCGTCAACGCACACAACAGGGCGTCGAGATCGACGCTGGGAGCGGCGCTCTTCTTACCGCTCACGGCCCGCCCGGGCCAACCTGGGTTTCCTGATTGGCTTGCAACAGCGCGGCCTGGTGGAAAGACCCGACGGCATCCAGGAGCTCGGTCAGATCCCCATCCATCACTCGGTCGAGCTTGTACAGGGTTAGACCCACGCGGTGATCAGTCAGGCGATTTTGCGGGAAATTGTAGGTTCGGATCTTGTCCGAGCGATCACCGCTCTTGACCATACCGCGCCGCTCATCACGAATCGCCGAATCATGCTTTTCTTGCTCGATTTCGAGCAGCCGCGCGCGCAGGATCTTCAGCCCCTTGGCCTTGTTCTTGATCTGACTGCGTTCATCTTGGCAGCGCACGGTCATGCCCGTGGGTAAATGCGTGATCTGCACCGAGCTGTTCGTGGTGTTCACGCCCTGGCCGCCCGGGCCGCCCGACGCTGCGATGTCGAAGCGCAGATCCTTGTCCTCAATCACGAGCTCCACGTCGTCCGCTTCGGGGAGCACGGCGACCGTAGCGGTTGACGTGTGAATGCGGCCCTGGGCCTCGGTTGCCGGCACCCGCTGCACGCGGTGGACGCCGCCCTCGTACTTCAGGCTCGAGAACACGCGGTTGCCCGTGACGAGCAAGATGGCCTCCTTGATGCCGCCGGCGGCCGCGTCGCTGCTGGACATCATTTCGATCTTCCAGCCGCGGGTTTCCGCGTAGCGCGTGTACATGCGCAGTAAATCCGCCGCAAACAGGGCCGCTTCTTCCCCGCCGGTGCCGGCGCGAATTTCCAGCAGCGTGTTTTTTTCGTCGTTCGGATCTTTGGGCAAGAGCAGCACGAAGATGCGCTGCTCCAAGTTGGTGAGCTTTTCCTCGAGCTCGGGCAGCTCTTGTTTGACGAGCGGGCCGAGCTCCGGGTCATTCAGCGCTTCGCGATCTTCAGCGACGTGCTTTTCCACGGCGCGCCACTCGTTGAACGCCTCCACGATGCTAGCGATGCCGCTGCGCTCGCGATTCAGCGAGTTCAGCTTGTGTTGGTCCCCGAATACCTTCGGATCACACAAGAGCTGATCAAGCTCCGCGTAGCGCCGGACCATGGACTCGAGCTTGCCGACTGGAATCATGTCGCTGGAACAGCGCCGCGCGTCAGTGAAGAAAAGTCTTCGAAGCTGCGCTCGCTGGTGAACTCCGGGGGCGCCCCCAGTTGCTCCCGTTCGAGCGTCACCATGAGGGCTGACAGCGCCACTTCCAACTGCTGGTCGTCTGGCTCAATGGTCGTGATCTTTTGCACTAAAAAGCCCGGCCAAAGCAAGATTTGCCCCGGACCCCGCGTGCAGTACTTGGCCAGCACACGCTGCAGCTCGAACGTGAGCGCGACGATGAACGGCAAGAACGGCAGCTTGAGGGCGAAGAACAACAGGTTGTCGGCGAGCTTGCTCAAGCCCAAATGCGGCAGCAAAGGGCCGAGCGCGCTGAACACCACGATCGAAACCAGCGCCACCATCACGATGAAGGTGGTTCCGCAGCGGGGGTGCAGGGTGGTCTTCGGGCGGGCATTCTCGACCGTGAGCGCTTCCCCGGATTCATAGGTGAAAATCGATTTGTGTTCGGCGCCGTGATACTGAAACACGCGGCAGATCTCGGGCAGCCGCCGAATCAAGAGCATGTAGCCGATGAGAATGGTGAGCTTGGCTGCGGCAGTCAGCAGCTGAAAGCGCACGTCCCGAACATCCAGCCCCAAACCGAGCAGGCTGCTGGCGCCCTGAGCGAATGCCTGCGGCAGCGCCCAGAACATGCCGATCATGAACACCACCGAAACCGCGCCCAGGAAGCGCTTCTTCGGTTCGCCCTCGGGCGCGGGGCCCGGACCAGCGGCGAGGTCGCCTGGTGCACTGGTGAGCAGCGCGAGGATGGGCAGGGAAATGAGCGCAAGCGTGCTCGGCCCGGCGCTGCCTGGGGCCTTTTGCGGGCTCTCTTCGTCCGCTAGATCCTGCTCGAACTGTTCGGCGGAAAAGCGAAGTGCAGTGCTGCCGAGCTTCAGTGCTTCGACCAACGCGGCGAGCCCGCGCACTAACGGCCAAGCCAGCTTGCCGCGGCGCAGATCAGCCATGGGCTGCTCACGCACGATCAACGCGCCGCTCTTGCGCCGCACAACAGCGGAGAAGCAATGCGGCGAACGCATCATCACGCCTTCGATCAGCGCCTGGCCACCGATGTAAGGGCGCGCAACGCCGTCAGGGCCGACAATCGCGGGTTGGTTCGACATCGTGCTGAGTATAGCGCTTGGGGCAGCGCGATGTGGTTCGGGCGGCGTGAATTCAGCACGCCGCCCGAAACAGAATCATTTCGATTCGGTCGCAGCAGCGGCTGCAGCTTGCGCCGCGCCCGCAACGCCAGCGGCGCCAGTCGCGCCGGCGTAACGACGGCGGAAGCGGTCGACGCGGCCTTGAGTATCCATCATGCGCTGCTTGCCGGTGTAAAACGGGTGGCAGGCCGCGCACACGTCCACCTGGAGCTCAGGCTTGGTGGAGCGGGTCTCGAACTTGTTGCCGCAGGCACAACCTACTGCGACCGTGTTGTATTCCGGGTGAATGCCGTCTTTCATAGCGACTCCAGGGCCTTCTCGGCTGCCCCGGCCATGTGCCGCGGTGTGCGAAAAGGACGCGGAACCTAGCTTGCGTCGCCGATCCGTACAAGCAACCCCCAAGATTTTCTGATCCGATTCTGGCGTTCCACTGGGCCAGTGGCCGGATCGCGCCGCCGTCGCGCTGGCGCCTTGTGAATAATCGGTAATGATATTAATCAGTTGAGCCTGTGGCTCGGGGGCCGGCCGCGAACTTGACCGCGGTGGGTTTTTCCTTCAAGGATCCCGCCCATGTCGGATCCGTCGCGTCGCGAGGCGCTCAAGCGCATCGGGCTGGCTAGCGCCGCCCTGGGTGGCGCTGTGGTGACGGCAAAGTTGGTCTACGACCCGGGCGGCTTCGGCCTGGCTCAGGCGGCCGGCAAGCGTGAAGTTCGGGACTTTCGCATTCACCAGGCGGGCCTTGCCAGCGCCGCCAAAGATCCAGTGTTCGCCATAGCGAAGAGCAGCACGGATCCGGCCGAGCTCGTGCGGCGCGCCGTTGAGGCGATGGGCGGCATGAAGCGCTTCGTGTCGCGCGGCGACGTCGTCGCGGTGAAACCGAACATCGGTTGGGATCGCATGCCGGTGCACGCGGCCAACACGAATCCGCTCGTCGTGGCGGAGGTCGTGAAGCTTGCGTTCGAGGCCGGCGCCAAAGAAGTCATCGTCACGGATGCCTCCTGCAACGAGGCCAATCGTTGCTTTCAACGCTCGGGCATCTGGCGCGCCACGTACGCTGTCGGCGCGAATGTGATTTTGCCCTCTGCGCACCGCTTTCGCGACATGCGCATGAAGGGGGATGTGCTCGATCAGTGGCCCGTTTATCAGCCGCTCGTCAATGCGGACAAAGTGATCAACGTGCCCATCGCCAAGCATCACAATTTGTCGAAGTTCACTTGCGGCATGAAAAATTGGTACGGCATTCTTGGCGGGCGCCGCAACCGCCTGCATCAAAATATCGACGTTTCGATCGCTGATCTGGCCACTTTCATGCGCCCGACGCTCACCATCGTGGACGCCACGCGGGTGCTGCTGCGCAACGGCCCACAAGGCGGCAACATCGACGATGCCAAAGACATGCATCAGGTAATCGCCGGTTTGGATCAAGTCGCAGTGGATGCCTACGCCTGCACGCTGATCGGTGAATTGCCAGCGAACGTGAAGTACCTAAAGCTCGGCCACGAACGCGGCATTGGCAGCATGTTTTGGGAACAAGTTCCCCACGTGGAGGTCTGAGCATTGGAGCACCTGCACGGCAGCTCCGCTGCGGTCGGTGAGGGCGGCGCTCTGCCCGCGCCGATTCCGTGGCTCGGTAGTTCGGGCAAAGTCGCGCCGCTCGATGGCGCGGAGACTGCCCGTCGCGCGAGCGCGCCCGCCGCGCCGCAACTGATTCAGATCCGTCGCTCTCCGGTTGCGCCGAAGCGAGCCGCGAACCCGACCACGACGGTCGCGTCCACCACAATGACGAACAGTGGCGGGCCGAGTGCCCCCACCCAACCCAACAAGCCAAAAAAAGCGGTCAAGAAGTTACCCGGCTCCGGCATTCCCGCGCGCAAGGTGATCCGGGCGTTGGTCTGGGTGCGGCGCGTGGCGCAGGTCGGGTTCTTGGGCTTGTTCCTGTTCTTTCTGTTTCATACCGCGTTCCGCGGCACGTTTGCCGCTACTGCGGGCGAGCCGGTGCGCTTGCCGCTGCCGGTGGAAGGGTTCTTGCTCGCTGACCCGTTCGTGGGCGCCATGACACTGCTCAGCACGCACACGGTTTACCGAGGGCTGGCTTGGTCGCTCGTGGTGTTCGCGCTCACGCTCGTGTTCGGGCGCGTGTTCTGCGGGTGGATTTGCCCGTTCGGCACGCTGCATCATTTCTTTGGTTGGATCTTTCCAAGTCGCTACCTGCGCGGCAACAAGCGGGTGGAGGCCAACAAAACGCACGGCTGGCAGGCGGGCAAGTACTACATCATGTGGGGCTTCATCGGCGCCGCCGCAGTCGGCAGCTCGATTGGCGGCCTGCTCGACCCCATCTGCGTTGCGGTGCGCACCATTGGCCTGGGCGTGATCCCGGCCTTGCAGTACTTCGGCGTGCGCTCGGCGACGGTGATTGCCAGTAGCAACGTGCACGTGCTGCAAAGCGCGACCGACGGCACGCAGGATTTCCTGTCGCGCACGGTGTGGACGGCCAACCAGAGTTACTTCCATCAAACGTGGTTGATTCTGTTCTTCTTGGTCGGCGTGCTGTTCATGAACCGCTTCATTCCGCGGTTCTGGTGTCGCGCGTTGTGCCCGCTAGGCGCTTTTTTGGGCGTGTTCGCGCGCTTCTCCTTGTTTGGCATGGAGAAGGATCACGCAAAGTGCACGGACTGCAATTTGTGTCTCGTGAACTGCCAAGGCGCTGATAGCCCGCAAGGCGGCGTGAAGCACCGGCAGGATGAGTGCCACATGTGCCTGAACTGCGAGACCGCTTGTCCGGAAGACGTGATCAAGTTCCGCTTCCTGCCCAAGCGCACGAGCACGATCACCAAGCCTGATTTGCAGCGCCGCACGCTGGTCGCCGCCACCGCGGCCGGTGCGGTGTGCATCCCCGGAATGCGCATCGGCAATTGGCCCGACAAAGCTTACAGTGAAAAAGTGATTCGCCCGCCGGGCGCGGTGGAAGAGCGCGCGTTCCTGGAGCGCTGTATTCGCTGCGCGGAGTGTATGAAGGTGTGCCCGAACAACGCGCTGCACCCCGCGTTCTTCGAAGCCGGCATTGAGGGCCTATGGACGCCCATCCTCATTCCGCGCATCGGCTACTGCGAATTCTCCTGCGTGCTCTGCGGCCAAGTTTGCCCGACTGGCGCGATCCAAAAGATCACCGAGAAGCAAAAGATGGGCATTGGCCAAAAGCCAATCTCCGTCGGCACCGCCATGTACGACCAAGGCCGCTGCTTGCCATGGGCCATGGCCACGCCCTGCATCGTCTGCGAGGAGTTCTGTCCGACCTCCCCCAAAGCAATCTGGCCCGAGGCTGTCGAGGTACCGAAGCGCGACAGCAAGTATCAAAAGCAAGGCGAACAGGCTGCCATGCTGACCGTGAAGGTGCAGCGCCCGCACGTTGACCCTGGGTTGTGCGTGGGTTGCGGCGCTTGCGAAAAGGTTTGTCCGATTGTGGATAAGCCAGCGGTGTACGTGACGAACGCGGGTGAGACGCGCTCGAAAACAAACGTTATTTTGCTCGAGAACACGGCGTACGGGCAGAGCTAAGTGGCCTGACGAGCACGCAATGTCCCTGACGACATTCGTGCGTTACAGTGTCGTGTTATCGAATACCGGGCAAACCAGTCCATAATGGGCCATGGTCGGTAATCCCGCGCGAATTTCAGTGCTTTGGGGAGCGCTCACCTGCGTGACCGCTTGCGGCGGAAGTGCCTCCAGGCCAGCGTCTGCTTCTGTTGTTCAGTCAGACGCAGACGCAGGCGCGGGCGGGGTAGGCGCGGGCTCGACCAAGACATGTCCGAACGGGGATCTGCCCGGCCCTGACCTGGCCGCAGCGTGTCCCACTGCGCTTCCCGAAGCGGGCTCCTGTTGCGCTCGCGGCGCCCTGTCTTGCTCTTATCCAACAGACGCGACTTCGCACGTTGTTGCGCGGTGCATCGACGACTCCACCCACGCGCTCTTTTGGGGGCAAACCGCGGTTGTCGACCATCTCGTCTGCAGTGGCAGCGACACCGTGACTCCGCTCGCGGTCGCGGCTGGGTCGTGCTCGGACCGGCAGGCAGAGCCGTGCACGGTTCACGATCTCGTCACGCCCCAAGAGCTATTGAACGAGCAGTTTGCGGCGATTGTCGACGGCTGCGGCGGCCTGCCGGATGAAAGTCGCCTGGAGGCCGAGTTCGAGGCCGGCTGCGCAACGGGGCTCTCGGCGCATTTGCGAGGAGCCGCGGACGATTCGGCGCTGCTCAGCTGCGTGGAGAAAGCGCTCGGAGCTCGACACTTCAGCTGCGCCGAGGGCGTAGCCTGCGCGCGGGTCGAGCGTTCGACGCTGCCGTAGGCGTCGACGGGTCCGCGATCGCCCGGCTGTGCTACACTCAGCCGGCATGAGCGCAATTCGGGTGCCTTTGCTCTGCGCGTTCGCTGGCGGCTGCGTGAGCGCTGCCATTTTGCTGGGTGTCTGGCGGGCGGACACTGCGGCGGGGATCCCCGCGCAGCAGCAACTCGCTCGGAGCAATGAGTTGCTCGCGGCCGCCATCGCCGCACGCAACGCCGAACAAAGGAGTGAGGAGGCGCATGACGCTGAGCGCGCGTCCTCAATTGCAGCTCACACTGAATCGGATCGCGGCAGCGACACCAAAGCTGAGCCTGCCGCGTCGAAAGAAGCGGAGTCCGCGCCTGCCGGCAGCGCCGTTGCAGACGTCTTGACGGATTTAGAAGCTGCGTACCGCAAGCGGCTCGGAGCCGCCGCTCCCGCAGAAGGCGCAGCAGCGCCCGCCCCCGCGACCGAGCCGGCTCCCGTCGCGGCAACGAGCGCAGTGGCGGAGCCGCCGCCCGCGCCGGTCGCGCCCGCCGCGCCGGTCGTCGCGCTCGTCGCGCCGCCCGCGACTGCGCCCGCCGTGGTCGCGCCTGTCGCCGCCGCACCGGACGTTCCTCCCGTCGC
>JBDTYJ010000042.1:0-23508 GCA_040005755.1 Pseudomonadota bacterium | reverse complement strand
CCCAGCTAGATTTGGGTTGAGCCATGCATCTGTTCAAATCCGGCAAGGTCTACAACTTCATGGCAATCCGATGGTATTTCATCGGGCTCAGCCTGTTCCTCACCATCGGCGCAGCGGTCCTGCTGCTGCTCGGTTACGCCCGCCTGGGTACGGACTTCACCGGCGGTACAGAGGTGGAGATCGCGTTCAAGAAGGCGGTCTCCGCTGGTGAATTGCGTGCCGCCGTCGAAAAGGCCGGTTTCCAAGCGCCGGGCGTCGTGCGGGTCGAGGATCCGCGTAATCCGAACCGCTACCTGATCCGGGTGGAAGAGGTCTCGACCATTTCCGCGGCCAAGCAGGCGGAGGTCGAGCGTGCGCTGTGCATGGCAACCGATCCGACTCCGGCTTGCCCGAGCGAGCGCCTCGCGACCGAAGTGAAATTCAGCCCGGGCGGCGACAAGATCAGCGTCCGTTACCGCGGCGCTCCGGACCTGGAGTGGATAAAATCGGCGATCACGCCCGTGATGGGCATCGTGCTTCGTCCGGGTCAGCACAACCCGGTGCTGCAGAACGCTCGCGATAACAAGGTCGAGATTCAGCTCATGAGCAAGGGCGACCAGCTCATGAGCGGCCTGCGCAAGGGCCTCGGCGCGGACGTCGTTCCCGACGCCGCTTTGCGCACGGAGTGGATCGGTCCGCGCGCCGGCGCTCAGCTGCGCGACAGCGCCGTGAAGAGCATCGTGGTCTCGATCGTGTTCATCATGGTTTACATCGCGTTCCGCTTCGATCTGCGGTTCGCGCCCGGCGGCATCGTCGCTCTGACGCACGACGCGCTCGGCACCATCGGGATCTTGATCTGCCTGGGCAAGGAGATCAATCTGACGACCATTGCCGCTGCGCTCACCATCGTCGGTTACTCCGTGAACGACACGGTGATCGTCTACGACCGCGTGCGTGAGAATTTGGGCAAGCTCCGAGGCACGAGCTTTTTCGAGCTGATCAACATCAGCACCTCGGAAATGCTCGGACGCACCCTGCTCACCAGCAGCACGGTCGTGATCGCGCTGCTGGGCTTCTTCATCTGGGGCACCGGCGAGCTCAAGGATTTCTCTCTGGCGCTGGTCGTGGGTGTGGTGCTCGGCACCTACTCGTCGATCTACGTCGCGCTGCCGCTCACTGAGTGGCTGGACCACACCTTGTTTTCTAAAGTCGGGTCGAGGAAGCGCGTCGCGGCCGGTAAGCCCGCAGCGGTCTAGGCGTCCCTTTGGGCCGTCGCGAGCCTGATCTTTCACGGCTCGTGCTCACGGGTCTCTCAATGGTTCTCGTCGTTTCGCGCCGAGCATGCTCAGTCCCGCCACTTCAACGCGGGGACCGTGTGCCCCGAAACCAGGTCTCGGGCCGGACAGCGGCCCGGCAGCCCGGTTGACACGCCTCGCCCCGTCCTTATGTTCCTTTCATGTTTGCCGCATTGAAGACCCAGATGGCTACCTTCTCTGATGCGAATGGCCTGCCGTTGACCATTCCTGAGGAGCTGTGGTCGACCATTGCTCCGGAGCAGCAGGAACGCTGCCTCAACGCCCAGCGAGTATTGGCCGCGTTCGCGGGCGATCGCGATCTGGATTTGACGGATCTGGCAGACCGCCTCGAAGCGGAGCCTGAGGACGTGCTCGGTGGGTTGCACGTGTTGGATGCCATGGCACTCGTCACCACTGAAGAGTCGGATGAGGGCCCGCGCTTCCACCTGCGCGCGCTGCCGGATGAGCACGTGCGCTTCGTTGGTCCCAACGGTCGGACGCAGTGGCTGTTCGTCGCGCGGCCCCTCGACCCTCCGGAAGTGGACTCCGAGAGCCTGAACTAACACTTGCCTGACTGCGCGCTGGTCGCGCGGTTGGGAGAGCCACTACGCCGAGCGCCCCCCGAGTTTTCGAGGGGCGCTTTGCTTTTGTCCACAGCTTCTACACGGACATATTCGGCCGATACGCGCGCTACTCTGCAGGCGGTCGCCATGGATTGACACTGGGTGGGCCATGTTGGAAGAGTCGCGTCTTGACCTCGTCGTTCGCTGAGTCGTCAGAGCTTGAGCCAGCGCGCGTTCGTCCGGCGCCCAGCGCACGCGCGCGTGAGCTAGCGCTCGGGCTCGGCGTGTCGCTCACGCTCGCGGAGTTGCTGGTGGGCCGCGGTCATGAAGACGTCGAGGCCACGCGCCGCTTTTTGAATCCGCGCCTCTCGGAGCTAACGGCCCCGGACAACATGGCGGATCGTTCGCTCGCCGCTGAGCGCTTGGCGAGTTCGATTCGCAAAGGTGAGCGCATCGCCGTGTTCGGCGATTACGACTGCGACGGCATGACCGCCGCGGCGATCGTCACGGAGGTGATCGAGGCTCTGGGCGGCAGCGCGCAGACGTTCATCGCCAGCCGGTTCGAAGGCGGGTACGGCCTTTCTGCCGCGGCCGTGGACAAGGTGTTGGCGAGCGGTGCTCGGTTACTCGTGACCTGTGATTGTGGCTCATCCGACCATGTTTCGCTGCAGCGCCTGCGTGACGCGGGCGTGGATTGCGTCGTCATCGACCACCATCTGGTGCCGGAAGAGGCGCTGCCCGCGCTGGCGTTCCTGAACCCGCACCGACCGGAGTGCGCGTTCCCGTACAAGGGTTTGGCCTCCTGCGGCTTGGCTTTGTCCATTGGTGCCGCGCTGCGCACAGCGCTCGGCAAGGAGTTGGATCTGCGCCGCTGGTTGGACTTGGTGGCGATCGGCACCATTGCAGATGTAGCGCCGCTGGACGGCGACAATCGCGCGTTGGTGCGCGCCGGCTTGCGTGTGCTGGGCGAAGCGCGCCGTCCTGGCATCAAAGCTCTATTCGAGCTGGCAAAGCTCGACAGCAGCTCACCTATCACCGCCGAAGACATCGCGTTCCGCATTGCGCCGCGCCTGAACGCGCCGGGTCGCCTGGGCTCGCCGGACATTGCGGTGCAGCTGTTGATGGCCAAAACGCTGGCCGAGGCGCAAGCGTTGGCTGCGGAAATTGAGCAGCGCTCCAGTGAACGCAAGCTCATCCAAGAGCGCATGATCGAGGAAGCCTTGGCGGAGATCGCGAGCGAGGGCTGGGCGGAACGTCCTGCGATCGTGATTGGTCGTGAGGGCTGGAATCACGGCATCGTCGGCATTGTCGCGGGCCGTTTGGCGGATCGTTTCCAGCGCCCGGTCGTGGCCATCGGTTTCAATGAAGGGCATGGGCGCGCGTCCGTGCGCGGGCCGGCAGGGTCCCGGCTGTTCGACGCGCTCAAGGAATGCAAAAATGTTCTGGTTCGCTTTGGTGGGCACCAAGCCGCGGCCGGCGCGGAAGTGCTGCTGCCGCGCTTGGCCGAGCTGCGTGCTGGCTTCGAAGCGGCGTGCGCGGCTCAGCCGGCAACCCAAAATAACAGCCATGAAAAGTCCGCCTTGGAGCTGTCCTGGCTCGCGTCGGGTGACGAGCCTGCGCGCGTGCTGAACGACTTGTACCTGCTCGAGCCGTGCGGTGCGGGCAATGAAGCCCCGAGCTTGGCGCTGGAGGCCCGCGTGCTCTCGGCGCGGCAGGTCAATGGTGGCCACTTGAAGCTGGAGCTGGAGCTCCCGGGTGGCACTCGCTTGGGCGCCTTCGGTATCGCAATGGGCGAGCGCGCCAGCGCGCTCAGCGGCAAAATCGCGGTCCTCGGCAAGCTGCGTCCCGATCGCTATCGCGGCGGCAGCGCTATCGAACTGAAGCTCGAAAAGATCTTGGATTGAGCTAGGATCCGAGCCCGATGCCTAGTCCGAGCAGCGATCCGATCATCGAGTTCAAGGGCATCAAGAAGGCATTCGCCTCCAAGGTCATTTATACGGGCCTGAACCTGAAGGTCGGGCGCGGTGAAGTGCTGACCATTTGCGGCGGCTCGGGCGTGGGCAAGAGCGTGATGCTAAAGATGCTGATCGGCCTGCTGCACGCCGATGCGGGCACCATCACTTTCGACGGTGAAGATGTGACGCGCATGGGGGAGCAGCAGCTTTCGCTCGTGCGCCGCCGCATCGCCATGTTGTTTCAAGGTGCCGCGCTCTTTGATTCGCTGAGCGTCGGTGAAAACGTCGCATACGGTTTGGAAGAGCACTTCCGCGAAAAGATGAGCAAAGCCGAGCGCCAAGACCGCGTGAACTGGGCGCTCAGCTTGGTGGATCTACCTGGCATCGAGCAGCTGCAACCGGCGGATTTATCGGGCGGTATGCGTAAGCGGGTGGGCTTAGCGCGCGCCATTGCCGTACAGCCGGAGGTGCTGCTGTACGACGAACCCACGACGGGGCTCGACCCCATCAACACCGCGCGCGTCAATCACCTGATCATGGGCCTGCAGCAGAAGCTGAAGATCACGAGCATCGTCGTGACGCATGACATGAAGAGCGCCTTCGAAATTAGCGACCACATCGCGATGGTGCGCGGCGGTCGCATCATCGCGCACGGTACGGTGGAAGAGTTTCAAGCTTCAAAAGACCAGCGCGTCAGCGACTTCATCGAGGGCAAAGCCCCGGTGAAGGAAGACGTCGAGACCCTGCTGAACAGCTAGCCGTGCGCGGCGGTTTGGCGTCGGACCCTGCCGTGTGCCAGAACGGGAGCAGGCCAGGGGAACCAGGCAAGCGGCCGTTTTCGCGGATCCCGCGGCCGAAATCGAGGTGAGGCAAAAAACCGAGGGCCCGGCGCGCGCCGCTCGGGTATACCTGAGGTGCTTAGTGATGGTGTCGTCGAAGGACGTGAAGGTTGGCGCGTTCGTGCTCGCGGGTTTGACCGCGGTGGGCGCGGTGATTTTCATGATTGGTGACGAGCGCGGGCTCTTCGAACGAAAAGCAACGTTCGGCACGGAGTTCGAAGATGTCGCTGGCTTGGTGCGTGGGTCGCCGGTACGCATGGGCGGGGTGAACGTGGGCTCCGTGGCCGCCGTCGAGTACGGCAAAGACGCGGCGGACAAGAACATTCACGTGCGTATGTCCGTGTCCCTAGAAGACGCGCGTCGCATTCGCGCCGACAGCATCGCGACCATTGAAGGCAAGGGCCTGCTGGGCGACAAAATGATCGTCATCACGGTCGGCACGCCCAGCCAAAAGCCACTGCCCGACGGCGCGGAAATTCCGTCCAAGCAGGCGGATGACCTCAGCAAGCTGATGACCCGCTTCAGCAATATTTCCGGCCAAGTCGAGAAGGTCGTGAACAACTTGGAGCGCACCACCAGCGGGCTGTCGGATGAAAAATTCCAGGCTGATGTTCGCAACTCGGTGGCCTCGCTGGCTAGCATCCTGGGCTCGGTCGATCATGGCGATGGCTACGTGAGCAAGTTGCTGCACGATCCGGCGGAGGCCGCGCGCCTCTCCCAGTTGATGCAGAACCTGGAACAGACCTCAGGCGAGCTGCAGAAAACCACCGCGAGCGTGAATCAAATCTTGGGTCGCGTGACCTCAGGCCCCGGCTTTGCGCATGAGGTCGTGTACGGGGAAGACGGCGCGAAGACGATCGCCAAGCTCGGGAACGTGGCTGATGAGCTGACGACCACGCTGCGAGGCGTACACGACGGCAACGGCATCGCGCATAGCGTCATCTACGGCGACGACGCCTCCCAGGCCATGATGGCCAACCTCAACCAAGCCTCCACTGACTTTCGTCAGATCATGAGTGACATGAAGGCGGGTAAGGGCACGTTGGGCGCGTTACTGGTCGACCCTTCCGTGTATGAAGACCTGAAGCTGATGCTGGGCAACGTGGAGCGGAACCGCGCCCTGCGCGCTCTGGTGCGCTACTCGATCAAGCGGGACGAAAAGTCGCCCTCGGTGGAGGTCCGGGACCCGGGCAGCGCTCGAACAGACGCTGGGCCGGCCACGGGCGCGGGAAATTCCGCGCTCAAAGTGGGCAAGGGCGAGCCTTCGGAATAGCGCCGGCGTGCGGGAATAAAAGACTTCCCGCCAAACGACCGAGAACCGCGGCCGTGCGTCGAAATCTCGGGAATGCTCGGGCTATACTGGGCCAATGCGAATTCTTCCGCGCCTCGGTCGGGCGCTGGTCGTGCTCTCGGTGTTTGCGCTGGCGTCGTACTTTGCGCTCCAGTTCGGTACCGGCGGGCTGTGGCGTGGCTTGGAGGTTGCTCACGCGGTCACGAGCCCTGGTCAGCCCAAGGCGCCGTATGATCTGACGCAACTGGTGGCCGTCAATGAGACGCTGAACACCATCCGCACGAAGTATGTGGATCCGAGCCGCGTCAAGCCGCGGCAAATGTTCCTGAGCGCGGTGAACGAGATCCAGAAGGAAGTCGCGCAAGTGATTGTCCTGCACGAGGACAAATCCAACACCGTTAAGGTGCAGGTCGACACCGAGTCGGCGTCGTTCCACATCGACAACGTGCAGGGCCCGTGGGACGTGGCCGCGCGTTTGCGTGAGGTGTTCGCGTTCTTGCAGGCGAACCTCAAGGATACCGAGGTCGACTTGCGGGACGTGGAATACGCGGCGTGCAACGGCATCTTGCGCACACTCGACCCGCACAGCGTATTCCTGAGCCCGGAAGCGTATCGCGAGATGAACCTGTCGACCTCCGGCCACTTCGGCGGCCTCGGTATCGTGATCTCGGTTCGGGATCAGATGCTGACGGTGATGCGTCCCATGCCCGGCACCCCAGCAGGGCGCGCCAATTTGAAGCGCCTCGACCGCATCACGAAGATCAACAATGAATCCACGTTGAACATGCCGCTGGACGACGCGGTCAACCGTTTGCGCGGCAATCCCGGCTCGAAAGTGACGATTTGGGTACACCGCGACGGCGCGGACGGCTGGACCGGCTCGCGCCCGTTCGAGCTGGTGCGCGAAGAAATTCAGGTCAAATCAGTCGACTATCGCGGGCTCGGCAATGGCGTCGGCTACGTGCGGCTGAAACAATTCCAGGCCAGCACGTCCGACGAGTTGGACGAGGCGCTCGCGGACCTGCACAAGAAAGACAAGCTCAAGGCCTTGGTCTTGGACCTTCGGGGCAACCCGGGTGGCTTGTTGGATCAGGCAGCGCGCGTCGCAGATCGTTTCTTGGATGACGGTGTGATCGTGGCCACCGTTGGTGCATCTGAAGGTCGTGAAGAGAAGCGCGCCGTGCGTAAGGGCACGGAGCCGAACTACCCGATCGTCGTGCTCGTAAACGGCTCGTCGGCGAGCGCGAGCGAGATCGTCGCGGGTGCGCTGAAGAACTTGGACCGGGCGGTGATCGTTGGTCAGACCACGTTCGGCAAGGGCAGCGTGCAGCTCGTGTTTCCGCACGTCACCCCTGAGAATGCCGCGCTCAAGCTCACCATTGCGCAGTACCTCACGCCGGGCGACGTCTCGATTCAGGGCGTCGGCGTTGCGCCGGACATCGAGCTCGACCCGATGACCGCCGATACGGTGGAGATGGACCTGTACCGCAACGCGCACGGGCTGCGCGAGCGCGACCTAACCAAGAGCTTGAGCAACACGGCGACCCGCGCCAGCGACCAACCCTCGGTGCGCTTGCGCTACAACTTGCCCGAAAAAGAACGCGCTGAAATTCGCGAGCGCGGCGGTGACATGGAAGACGAGTTCGAGCTGGATTTCCCCATTAAGCTCGCTCGTGACCTCGCGGGCCGCTTGAATCCGGGCAAACGCTTGGATGAGGTGCACAGCGCCAAGGATTTCCTGGACAAGCTGCAGCAAACGGAGGTCGACGGGGTCGCCGCGGATTTGGGCAAGCTGGGCATCGACTGGTCGGCCCCGCCCAAGGACTACGCGAACGCGCCCAAGGCCAGCGACTACGAAGTCAAAGTCAGCACCGACCACTCGGGCGAGGCGTTCACAGCCGGTGATCAGGTCATGCTCAAGGTGTCGATTAAGAACAAGGGCACGAGCCCGGCATACCAGGTGCGCGCCAGTACCAAGAGCGACGGCGCGTATTACGACGAGAAGGAATTCGCGTTCGGCAAGATCCTAGCGGGCGAAACCAAGACTGCTACCGCCCCGCTCGGCTTCTGTGACGTGGACGGGCACAAGCCCGGTTCTAGCGCACCCATGCCGGACAACGCCAAGCGCGTCTGCAAAGTGCCGCTCGAAGCGGACGCCCGCGCCGACGTCGTCAAAGTGCGCTTTTTCGCGGAGGGCGCCGAAGCACCGCCCGATGCCGAGCTGCGCCCGACGCTGAGCGCGTTGCCGCAACCGATCTTCGCGTACAACTACGAGATCGTCGACAATCGCCCCGGCAACGGTGATGGCCAACTGGCGCGTGGTGAAGGCGCGACCGTGTATTTGGCGGTGAAGAACGTGGGCAAGGGCCGCTCGTACGACACGCAAGCCAACATCCGGAATCTGACCGGGGATGGTCTGCTGATTCACAACGGTCGCTTCGATATCTCCAACATGAAGCCCGGTGAGGTGCGAAACGTCGCTTTCACCTTCGACGTGCTCGACCAATTGAGCGAAGCCAACGTGAACTTCGAGCTCAGCGTCGCCGATCGCGAGCTGCGCGTCGTGTCCACCGAGAAGGTGACGCTGCCGGTCGCCAAGAGCCCGCTGTCGATCGTCAAGGCGCAGGGCAAGGTCGCGTTCGCCATGGCCGCGCCAGTGCGCGGTCAGCCGCTCGCGGCGGCCGCAGTCGTGGGTGAAGTCGACAAGGGCAGCGTGCTGGAGAAGCTCGGCACATTCGGTAACTTCACGAAGGTGGACTTGGGCGATGACCGCTTCGGCTTCGTCGAGACCAAGGCCGGAAAAGACAGTGCCGCTGGCGCCGTCAAAATCGGCTACCGGCCGCGCCTCTCCCACTCGCCGCCGCTGCTCGAAGTCACGCCGGCCAAGCTTGCGACGCGCGAAGACAAAGTGCACATCGAGGGCCAAGCCACCGACGGTGATCGCGTGCTGGACACGTTCATTTTCGTCGGCCCGCGCAAGGTCTTCTACCAGTCGAACCGCAAGGCAGCCGATCCGACGAAGCTCAAATTCTCCCTCGACACGCAGCTTCAGCCCGGCATCAACGTGATCACGGTCGTGGCGCGCGAGAGCGACGACAGTGCCACGCGCACGACCATGATTGTGCGTCGTGACGGTCCGAACGGTGAACCGTTACCCAGCCCGAAGGGAGAATCCGCCGGTGAGGATTGGAGCATCTCGGGCGACGGTGATTGAGCACGCACCTCGGGCGCGTCACTGGCGTGCGCCCGAGGTGGCCTCGGCGGCTTGACAGGGCCCGTGGCTCGGGCCCTGATCCCTAAATGGCTACAAGCGCCCCGAAAATGCCGGCCTTGGCCGCGATCATCTTCGATATGGACGGCGTGGTGCTCGATAGCCAAGCCGCAGCGAATCAGGCGTTGGTGGAGGCGGCCAGCCAGCACGGCGTCCGCTTGAACGTTTCCGAATTGGAAGAGCTGGTGGGCGCCAGCGAACAGCAGTTTTGGAGCTACGTGAAGGACCGCTACCACCTTCCGGAGCCGATTGAGTACTACGCGCGCAGCTACAGTGAAGACCGCGAGATCGCCTCATACGATCAGACGTTGCTTTCACCCGGGTTGGAAGAGTTGCTGGTCGACCTGCGGCACACCGACGTGCAGGTCGCCCTGGCGACCTCCGGCTCGCGGAAGCGCATGAACGCGGTTATCGAGATGTACCGCCTGGCGCCTTGGTTGGATGTTGCGCTGTGCCGTGAGGATGCCGAGCGCGAGAAGCCCGCTCCCGATCTGTTCCTGGCGGTCGCGGCCGCGTTGGGTGTTTCGCCCGAAGCGTGCTTGGTCTTCGAGGACTCCGCGCGCGGCATTGCCGCGGCGCGCGCCGCCCAGATGTTCGTGGTTGGCTTCGGTGCCTATTGCATTTCCGACGCGCACTTAGCGGTCGCAGACGCACAAATTTACGGCTTTCAAGGCGTAGACGCCGCTGAGCTCGAAGGGCTGTGGCAAGCGCGCTCTGCCTCGGGCGCGCGCTCGCTGCGCCTCGGTCCCCTGTCGCGCAACCGTTGAACGACACGCGCCATGTAACTGCCGTGTTTCGGGAGCTCGAGCCGCCGGAAAGCGCGTTGGCGAACGATCCGTGCCCGGTGCGCGTGCGCGACGAATGCGTCGATAACGGATTGTCACTTCCGCATGCCAGCGACCGGCGCTACCTTGGGCAGACTCAGCGGCATGGTGTTTCGTCGTCGCGCAGCCCGCGTCTACCTGGAGCCTGCTTCACGTCCCCGTGAGGCGGAGTTCCTGAAACGCGTTAAAGACAGCCAGAAGCTGCACAAGCCTTGGCTGACTGCCCCGCACACGAGCGAGCATTTTCGCGACTTGGTTGCTCGCTCTCGGAAGCCGTCGCAGCGGTCATTTTTCGTGTGCATGATCGAAACGGGTGAGTTGGTCGGCGTGATCAACTTGAACGAGATCGTGCGCGGCTTCTTCCAGAGTGCGTACCTGGGATATTATGCGTTCCTGCCTTTTGCTGGCTCGGGCTACATGACTGAGGGGCTGTCATTGGTGTTGGACCAGGCGTTTGGTCCGCTTTCGTTGAATCGGCTGGAGGCCAACGTGCAACCCGGCAATTCGAAGTCGTCACGGTTGATCTCGCGGCTCGGCTTTCGGCTCGAGGGCTTTTCCCCACGCTATTTGAAAATTGGCGGGCGCTGGCGCGATCACGAACGCTGGGCGGTGCTAGCGGCGGAATGGAAGGGGCGTTGCGTGCGGCGGATGCGCCGGGCTTGATCGATCGGGAAATAGTGACAATATCCGCGCCATGTCGCAGCTCGAATTCCCGAACGTCACTGCCGTCGCCAAGGCCAACGTCTACTTCGACGGTAAAGTGGTCAGCCACACGATCCTGTTCGCCAGCGGCGAGAAGAAGACTCTCGGCCTGATTTACCCGGGGGACTTTCACTTCGGGACTGACGCGCCCGAGCGCATGGATATCGTGGCGGGCAGCTGCCGCGTGCGCTTGGACGGCAGCGCGGAGTGGCGAGACTACACCGCGGGCACGTTCTTCAAGGTGCCGGGCAAGGCCGGCTTCGACATTGCCGTCGAAAGCGGCATTGCCGAGTACGTCTGCTCGTTCGAATGATTCGTGCTCTTTAGCTGGGCTGCCCCTGCCAGAACACGTCGCGGTTCGGCCTGGCGTGCTCGCGCTTCGCGCTGCGCCGCCAGGGGCCCGCCAAGCGTGCGGCCGCGCCGCACGCGGGGGCCCGGCGTTGGTGGTGCCGCCCGTGCCCGCTCTCTCCGGCTCAAGCTCGCTCGAAACGCGCCACGGTCTCCACGTGTTCTGTGAAAGGCATCAAGTTGAAAGCGGTCAGCGCTGTCAACCGCAGCGCGCCGCTCGCGGTGAGTTGCTCCGCATCGCGGAGCAGTGACTCGAGCCCGCAGCTCACGTACACGAAGCGCTCGGGCGGCCGTTCACTCAGGAATTGAGTGAGCTCTGGATCCAGACCTTTGCGAGGCGGGTCCGCGATCACCACCTGTGCGCCTTCAGCACAGGCGCGCGCCTCGGCTGCGGTGCCAGGAATGACCGAGATTTGGGCGCGTTCGGCCTGCGTGAGCGCGCTGAGGCCGAGTTCCAGCCCGAGCAGCGACTGTGGGCTCACCTCGTTCAGCCGCAGCTCGCGCGTGCGCGTCAAGACCGACAGACCGATCGCGCCCACACCCGCATAAAACTCGCTGACTTTCGCCGCTTCTGGTAGCTCAGAGCGAACATGGTCGATGATGCGCTCGGCGACGCTGAGGTTATTTTGTCCGAATGCGCCCGGCGGATAGTGCACGGCCGAGCCGCCGAAATGCTCGACCACGCTAACTGGCCCACACACGTGCTGCCACGCACCGCCCAAAATGCTGTTGGAACGCTCGCAATTGCCGTTCCACCACAAGCTGTGCAAGTCAGCCCCCAACCGTTCGCGGATCAGCTCGAAGCACGCGCTGAACGGCTCGGCGCTTTCACTATTGCCCACCAGCACCACTTGCGCGCTCTGCGAACTGCGTTCAACGACGACCTGCAGGTAGCGCGCGAGGCCGGCATGCGCGGTGTCGGAATACGACGTCAAATGAGACTCGACCAAGGCGCGCCGAACCACGGAAGCCACGCGGTTGATCAGTGGGTGCTGAACGACGCAGTTTGGAATATGCACCACGCGGTGCGTGCCCAGCTCGAACAAGCCCAACTTGGGCGATCCCAGGCGGCCGCGGATGGCGAGCCGCGCGCGGTGTCGAAATGCCGTGCTTTCTCCGGAAACCAGCGGCACGTCCGCTACGCCGTGAGCGCGAGCCAGCTGCCCCAGGGCGTTGCTCGCGGTCGGCACAATGCCCCGCTCACCGAAGCGCGGGCAACCGGGGCAGGGCGGGCGATGCGGGCAGCTCAGCGGTTTCAAGGTTTGGAGTCGTAGCATGAAGCAACGCACGGTGGTCATCGCGCTCATGGCGGTGACGGTCTTGTCTGTCGCTTTCGGCCTGATGCGGCGCGCTCAGCACCGCGCGAGCGCGGCGCACCCTGCACACTCTGCGCGCGTTGTACCGAAGCCCGCGCCTGTACTCAGCGCGCCAAGCAGTGGCAGCGCGGTACCCGCGCCCGCTCCTGCGCCGCGTGAGCGTCCGGCGTATTTGGACACGGACGCAAAAACCTTGGCCGAACAACGCGCGGCGCTGTTCACCAACATGAAGAATCAACTGGACTTGCCGGCCAGCGCTCTCGAGAAGATCCAGACCATTTTTTCCGCCTCCGATCATCTGGGTCAGGGTGATCCCAAGATCACCAAGCACCCGATGACACGCAGCGAGTGCCGCGCGATCCGCGAGCGAAACCCAGAACTTCACGCTGCGGACGCGCGCTGTGGCGCACCGAACATGGTGACGGTGTTCGACCCCGCCAAGGGCGAAACCCCCGACAGCGCCGAGCTGTGTATGGACCAGTTCGAGTTCCCGAACCTCGCCTGCGAGTACCCGGTTACTTGGGTGCGGGCGAGCGAGGCCTACGACATTTGTGCGGCGGAGGGCAAACGGCTGTGCGACGCCCACGAGTGGGAAGGCGCCTGCGCCGGAGCGCTGCACACACCGGACGTCGACTACACCTTCGGGGAGCGCCGCATCATGCAGGAGTACCTGCACAACAAAACGCGCGAGCTGGTCTGGGCCTACGGCCCCAAGGCGGACCAGCAGAAGTGCGCCACGATGAGCCACAAAAGCCCGGAGTGCTACACGCCCGACTGGGGGATCTGCGGATCGAATACCTACCCAGCCGGCGCCTTCCCGGAATGCGTGAGCTCCTTTGGCGTGTTCGACCAGCATGGCAATGCGGCCGAACACATGAATCTGCCCGTGAAACCCGAGCAATTGGGCAAGCGCGGCGGCGTCGGCGAGACCGAGATGAAAGGCAGTTGGTTCATTTTCTCGGAAGCAGCCGTGCACCCGGATGACTGCCGCTGGCGCGCCTTGATGTGGCACGCGGGACCAATTCGAGCGCTGGACAGCCACCGCAACTACCACCTTGGCTTCCGGTGTTGTAAAGACATCCCACCGAGCGCGGGCCCGAACCGCGACGGCGGAACGCCATGATTCGCCTACACATCAACATTGACCACGTCGCTACGATACGCAACGCCCGCGGCACCGTTTACCCGGACCCGGTCACTGCCGCCGCGCTGTGTGAGCTGGCCGGCGCCGACGGCATCACCGCGCACCTGCGTGAGGACCGCCGTCATATCAAAGACGATGACATCGTTCGGCTGCGCGCCTCGCTGACCACGATGCTCAACCTGGAGATGGCAGCGACGGACGAAATGGGCGCCATCGCCGACCGCGTCGGGCCCAATGTCGTGACGCTCGTGCCTGAACGCCGTGCCGAGCTCACCACCGAGGGCGGGTTGGATGTGCGCGCGACCCGCGCTGCCGTAGAAAAGGTCGCAGCGATCTGCCAAAGGCGCAAAATCAAGCTCAGTTTGTTCATCGCGCCGGATGAAGCGCAGGTGCGTTTGTCGCGCGAGCTAGGGGCTCTGCAACTCGAGTTTCACACGGGCGAGTACTGCCACAAACAAGGGGTCGAACGCGCAGCAGAGCTCGCGCGCTTGAAACACGCAGCCACGCTTGCACACGGCCTTGGGCTGGAGGTTGCTGCGGGGCACGGTCTGACGCGCTTCAATGTGTTGGACATCGCCGCGATTCCGGAGCTGGTGGAGCTCAATATCGGTCACTCCGTGATCGGTGACGCCGTGCTCGTTGGCTTGGATCGCGCCGTGCGTGACTTGCGCGCCGCGATCGACCGCGGCATGGCGCAGCGCCCATCTGCCTGAGCGCCATGGTGGTTGGCCTAGGTATCGACGTGGCCTCCGTGGTCCGCATTCGCGCGACACTGGAGCGCCACGGCGATCGCTTCTGGCAGCGCATTTTGACCGAGCACGAACAAGCGGACTTAGCGAACCGCCCGGATCGCGCCTTGGCCCTGGCCGGGCGCTTCGCCGCCAAAGAAGCTGCGGCGAAGGCGCTCGGCGGGCAGCCCGACGTTTGGTGGCATGACATCGAGGTTCGGGCAGACGCGCGCGGCGGCCCACAAATGACGCTCCGGGGCCCAGCCACGGCGCACGCCGCCCGGCTCGGAGTACGCCGCATTTTGGTCTCGATCACGCATGATGCGGGGGTAGCCGCCGCCGTCGTGGTGCTCGAGAGCGCCTAGCGCGGTTTTCGCAGTATGCTGCGCGCATGATCCCGGTGCTGTCGCGCGCGGAGATGCGGGCCTTCGACGAGCACGCGAGCGCGGCGTGCCAGGTGCCGAGTCTGCTGCTGATGGAGAACGCCGGTCGCGGCGCGGCGGACGCGATCGCGGCCGAGCTCGCGAGCAAGGGGGCGCGCGTCGTCATCGTTTGCGGTGCGGGCAACAATGGCGGTGACGGGTTTGTGGTCGCGCGCCGGCTACTCACGCTTGGGCACGACGCGCGTGTGTACCTGCTGGTCAAGACCGAGCGACTCCAGGGTGACGCGCTCGCCAACTACCGGTCGTTCGTCGGGGTGGGCGGCAACGTGGTCGAGCTGGAACCGAACCAGCTGAGCTTGCTTGCCGGGGCGTTCGAAGGCGCGAGTGCCGTCGTGGACGCCGTGTTCGGGACCGGTCTGGATCGCGAGATCACCGGCTTCCTGCGCTACGCGATTGAGTTCATCAATGGCGCCCGCTGCCCGGTATTTGCGCTCGACACGCCGTCCGGCATCCACGCAGATACCGGCGCGGTGCTCGGCGTCGCAGTGCGAGCGCACGCCACGATCACCTTCGCGCACCCGAAGCTCGGCCTCTTGACGCCTTCGGGGCTCGAGCATGCCGGCAGCGTACGCACGGTAGACATCGGCGTGCCCAACACGGGCCTAGCGCAAGTTGGCTACAGCGCAGAAATCGTGGAGGCCGCGGACGTGCGAAGCGCAATCGTGGCGCGCGCGATCAGCACGCACAAGGGCTCAGCGGGGCGCGTGGTCGTGATTGCCGGTTCGCCGGGGAAAATCGGCGCGGCGCTGCTCGCTGCTCGCGGCGCGCTGCGCGCGGGTGCCGGGCTCGTGACCATCGCAGCATTCCCAGAAACGGCAGCGCTGCTCGATCAGCGCGTGTTGGAGGTGATGACCGCGCGCATCGATCCCGCGCGCGTCGAAGCATCGCTCGACGAACTGCTCGAGCGCGCCGATGCGGTGGCCATCGGTCCAGGGCTGGGCATGGATGCCAACGCACGCCGCATCGTCGACCACGTGCTGCTGCGGGTGCACAAAACGAAGGTCGTCGATGCCGACGCGATTAGCCATTTTGCAGGGCGCGCGGAGGCTCTGCGCGGCGCGCCCGGTGAACTCGTGCTCACGCCGCACTCGGGTGAGATGGCACGCATTCTTGGCGGCACGGCGGCGGAAGTCGAGGCCGACCGCTTTGGCACCGTGGCGCGCGCAGTCGCGCTCACGGGTAACGTGGTGCTGCTCAAAGGCCACCGCACGCTCGTCGGCGCACCGGACGAGCGCGTGGCCATCAATCCGACGGGTTCGAACGTGCTGGCGACTGGCGGCTCGGGCGACGTACTGTCTGGAGTTTTGGCGGCGTTTGGCACGCACCTGGATGCTAGGCGCGCGGCCTACAGCGCCGCCTACGTGCATGGCTTGGCTGGCGAACGCCGCGCGCTGCACGGCGTGGACCGCGGTGTGCTGGCCAGTGAGATCGCCGATGAAGTGCCGTTCGCGCTCGGCGCGCTGCGCTGAGCCGCGTTTTGTCGCGCTGACAGAGCAAGCCAGGCTGATGCCAGTTTGACACGCGCCCCGCGGTTCGCAGACCGCGGAAAGCGCCGAAAAAACGCGGCAAACGCGGCCATTTGTGGTTGGCACGCGGCTTGCGATAGCGGCACTCCGTGGAGGCCACGATGTCAGAGCTACTCGTTATCAATCAAATTACCTCATCATCATTCGCCGAAGAGTTAAGGAGCAAGCTGCCCGGGCTGCTGCCGGCGCTGAACGCCCGCGCGCTCACCTTGTGCAAACGACACAGCGAGGCGAGCGACCTGGTTCAGGACACCGTGCTGCGCGCTCTGCGCTTTGAATCAGGCTACGAGCGCGGCACGAACCTGCGCGGTTGGCTACAACAGATTCTGTTTAGCGTGTTCATCACACGTTGTCGTAAAGGCACCCGCGAGCGCCGCGCGCTCGCCGCTCTATCGAACGACCCGTGCGCGTGGACCCTTCCCGATGCGCCTGTCCTGCGCCATTCACTCACACGTCCGGTCACGCGCGCGCTGGACGCGCTCCCGAGCCAGTTTTCCGCCGTCGTTCGCCTCGTGGATTTGGAGGAGCGCAGTTACAAGGACGCTGCGGTGGAGTTGTCGGTGCCAGTAGGTACAGTGATGAGCCGGCTGTTTCGTGGGCGACGGCTATTGGCCGAGGCGCTGGCCGAGCCAAGCCGAGCCGCAGGTGTCACGACGGAGGCGACGCGGCAGGCGGCGTAATTGGGCTCGGCGATTGTGCTGAAAACGGCTCGGCAACGCGTGTAGACTGAAGCCGTGGCAACGCCGCTGATGGAGCCCGAAGCGCGCGCGCTCAGTCACGAGCACGCCGCTCGCATGGCGCGGCTCGTTCGGGCGCAGTTTGGCTTCGTGTGGCGCCTGCTACGGCGCATTGGTGTTGCCGACACTGAAGCAGACTCGGCAGCCATACAAGTATTCGACGCTGCCGCGCAGCGCATTGGCGACATTCGCTCCGGCAGCGAGCGCGCGTTCCTACTCAGCTCGTCGGTGCACGTGGCAGCTCGGGTGCAACGTGAGCGCGCCGAGCAAGCCGCCGTGACTGACACGGCTCCCGCGTTGGAAGATTTGGATGAAGCAGAGCAGGCGCGCGAAATCTTGGGCGTGCTCCTGCAGCAAATGCCTCTCCAGTTGCGCGTGGTGTTCATTCTCCATGAAATCGAGCAGCTCCCTGCCACGGACATCGCGGAGATCATCGGTATCCCGTTAGGTACGGTGGCGTCCCGTCTGTCCGAATCGCTGGATGACTTCGCGACGCACCTAGAAGCGGGCAGCAGCATGGCTGAGTCGCTGCTGGCCGCCGCCCGTGAAGAAGAGCCATCCGCCGCGCCGCTGCAGCGTGCGCTACTGGCGTTCGGCGCAAGCAGTGCTGGCCCTGCGGCCACGGCTACGGCCGAAACCGACGTCATCAGCGCGTCCGACCCAGCGTTGGCGCCGCTAGCGCCAAGCGCTGCCGCGCGTCCCGCCCTTTCCATCGCCGCAAAGTGGCTGGGGATCGGGTTGCTCACTGGTGCCCTGATTACCTGTGCCTGGTACTCCCTGACAGAAGCCGTGGCCTCGTCACACGCTGCGGCGCGCTAGGGAGTCGAGACGGCTTGGCACGAGCGGTCAACCCGGGGGGGCGTGCGATTGCAATTCGACGGTGCCCGACAAAATCGGGTGGACCACGCCGTGGTCGTCTTGCAAGAGCAAGTGCCCGTGCCCGTCAATCCCCGCGCCGACGCCGCTTTGCCCATCCACAGCCAAGCGTTGCCCGCGTAAAGCGTCTGCTTCGTTGAGCTCATCCAACAAACCAACCACGCCGCTCTGCTGATAGCTCTCGACGCGTGCGGCAATTGCTTCGAGCACGCTGTACAGGAGCGGTTCGCGCGCCAAACGGGTTGCGCCGAGCACCGCCAGTGACGTCGCGCGCGCGGCAATTTCGTCTGGAAATTCGCGGCTTGCCACGTTTAGACCCACGCCCACGACTAGCGCCTGCAGCCGCTCACCCTGCAGTTGCGATTCGACCAGCACTCCCGCGAGCTTCCTGCCCCCCACGAGCAAGTCATTGGGCCATTTGATCAGCGCTCGATCGCGGATCAGCGGCGCAATCGCATCGCGCAACGCGAGCCCGATGGCCAAGGTGAGCGCGCTGCTTTGCGCCAGCTCGAGCTCGGGGCGGAGCAAAACCGAAAAGAGCAGGTTCTCGCCAGCGGCGGCGTGCCAAACATTTCCGCGGCGGCCGCGACCCGCGGTTTGCTCGTCAGCCAGGAAAACCGAGCCATGCGCAGCGCCGGAGCGCGCGGCCAGCAGCGCATCGTCATTCGTGGAGCCCGTGACCGCTTGATACGTCAGGGGCAGGCCCAGCTTTGGTTTGTGTTCCCGGCAGTGCGCGCGAAATTGCTCGGCGTCGAAGGCCATCAGATGCTCTCGATGTCGAGCCCAATGTCGGCTGCGGGCGCCGAATGCGTCAGTGCTCCAACGCTGATGACGTCCACCCCGGCCGCGGCCAAGGCCGGGATGCGCTCGGGGGTAATGCCTCCAGACACCTCGATCAAAGCTCGACCGTGCGCGCGCTCCACGGCGACCGCAATCTGCTCGGGAGCGAAGTTGTCCAGCATGACGATGTCCGCGCCCGCATCCAGCGCCTCAGCCAACATTTCGAGTGATTCGACTTCGATCTCGATGCGGCTCGAGTGCGGCGCCTGCTTGTACGCGCGCTCGATGGCTTCGCGCACGCTGCCGGCGGCAACGATGTGATTGTCTTTGATCAACACCGCGGAGCCCAAGTTATCGCGATGGTTGTGCCCGCCGCCGGTACGCACCGCGTAGCGCTCCAAAAATCGCAATCCAGGTGTGGTCTTGCGCGTGTCGACGATGCGCGTCGGCGCGCCCGCGGGCAACGCGCTCACGTAGCGATGGGTGAGGCTGGCAATCCCACTCATGCGCTGCGCGAAATTCAACGCGGTACGTTCGGCCATGAGCAGCGAGCGCGTGGCACCCTCTGCGATCCAGAGCACCTCGTTCGGCTTGGCATGCTCTCCATCCGCGAGCTTTCGCTCCACGCGCACGCCCGGATCGACGCGGTAGAACACGCGCGCAAACACGTCACCCCCGCACACGGTGAGCGGCGAGTGCGCAACCGCGCGCGCGATGGCGCGGCTCGTTTCCGAAACAGTGGCCTCGCTCGTGATGTCGCCGCCAGCCAAATCCTCAGCCAGCGCGAGGTCCACGAGTTGGTCGATCAGGTAAGAAGGAGTCACCGCGAAAAACCGTAGCTCTGGCCGAGATACGAAGCAAAGAGGTTACAAAAAGCGTGAAATACAATGCCCGCGCCCACACCCCGAGTGCGAGCGCGCAGCCACCCGAATACCAAGGCTGGGAAAAATACGGCGAGCCGCCCGGCGTTGAACTCAGTGCACAGATGCCCCGCGGCAAACAGCGCGCTCGTCACCAAGAGCCCTGGGCCGAGCTCAGCGCCCAGCACGCGCACTCGCGGCTTCCAGGCCTCATCGAGCGCGGACTGCAAGTAACCCCGATAAAAGGCCTCTTCTGGCAACGCGATCACGAGCAGCTGCCCGGAGAAATCACTGACCAGCGCGCGCACGCTGGCCGGGTGAAAGGGCGCACGGACGTGCCACCACCAAACGAAGCCACGCCAGAAGGGCGGCAGAAAGATCGCGGCCAAGCCCAAAGCCCAAAGCACTGCGATCGCGGACTCACGCAGCATGCGTGACCACGACAGTGGCTCTGGCTCGAACAAGCCAGCGAAGGACAACCCATAGCGCTCGATGCGAGCGCTATCGTCACCGCGCAGTACGAGCCAGTAAGTCGCGCCCAAGAACCCGAACCCGACGGCGGTCGCGGAGATGTTGTCCGGCAAGCGCGAGAGCAGCGCGACCACGAAGGTGGTGCCGAGCGTGATCAGCACCGGCCTGAGCCAGGAAGCGTGCTCCCTCATCAAGCTGTGGGCCATCGGGCCGTCCAGATTGCCCCGGCTCGCGCCGCCGCGACCGAAAAATCGAAGCGCTGCCGGAAGTTTCCAGTGAAATGCGAAGCGAGCCGTTGAGAACAGCGCAGGGAACTCTCCCCCCTTTTTTCCGCTTGGGCTAGGTTCGCGTCGAGCTGCAATTGCCCCGATCGTGCCTCTGGCTCGGGCCGGTCGCGCTCATTATCACCGCGTTCAGCGGGAGGATTCATGTCCGATTCGAATTTGCACCACACGACGATGACCCCGGCCTCCAACAGCAAGCCGTTGCCGGCGGTGGTGCAGCTCGCCAAGTGGCCGCCAGATGACGAAGGGCCCGGCGCGCCGCGCGCACCAGGCGGTGGTGTTCCAGCAGGCTTCGATTCCGGCGACGGCAATTTCAAGAAGGGCCGCTTCGCGCCCGTCGCGATCGCAATCGCCGTGCTCGCAGTGGCGGGCTTCGGGGCGTTCATGTTGATCGGGGGCAAGCAGGAGTCGGAGAAGCTCACCATAGAGGAAGGCGAGCAGAAGAAGAAAGACATCTTCGTGCTCCCCAAGCAGGAGCAGCTGCCGAAGTGGGAAGCGTGGGCCGCGAGCGACAAGAGTGAAGAGGTGCGCGCGGAGGCGCTGAAGCAGCTCGCGTGGGCCAAAGATCCGGCGGGCGTGAAGCTCGCGATCGACGCCTTGAGCGTGCCTTCCGAACCGCTGCAAGGCATGGCCGCGTTGGCGCTCGCTGAATACGGTCGCCCGATGGGTGAGCCCGCGAAAGACGCGCTTTTAGTTGCGTTGAAGAAGGCCGGACCGGGGGCGAAGCCGCAGATCGCTTGGGCGCTCGTGGTCTTGGGCGAACCGCGCGCGTTCGACGACATCATGGCGCTGTATCGCGCGGGCACGCTGTCCACGGTGCAACGCTTGGGCGGCGGTACCGCGTTCGATCCGAACCGCATCGTACAGCTCGTGAGCCTGGACAAGCTCGCCAGCATGGCGAACGACGACAGCTCGGCCGTGCGCCAGCTGGTGGCCACGGTTTTGTCGCGCAACGCCGAGCCGAAATGGACGGAGACCCTGATCAAGCTGGTTCAGGACAAGGACCCGGAAGTGGCGCGCCAAGCGGCACCGGGCCTGGGCAAGATCGGCGAGCCGCGCGCGCGAGAGCCGCTCGTAACGGCGCTCAAGACTGCGGACAAAGACAGCCGCAACAAGTTCCTCGAAGCCCTGCGTGACGGCATCGGCACGGACGGCCTGGTGCTGGCGCTGAGCTCGGTCGTCACGGACGACCCGACGCTGGCGTATTACCAGCGCAAGCAGATCTTCGACATGATCGACAAGCTGAACGATCCGCGCGGCGGCAATTCGCTGTTCGCGTATCTGAACAGCAAGCCGCACATGCACTTCCAAACGCGCGCGGCGGTTGCGTTGGCGCAAATTGGCGACGTTCGCGGCGTGCCGACGCTGGCCAAGCGCCTGCGCATGGACCCGCTGAAGCTGTACACCGATCAAAACGACTGGGAAATGATGCTCAAGCGCGACGACAACGAGCGTGTCGTTGCCGCGCGCATGATTGCGGATTTGGCCATGCTGCACCCGGACAAACGCCAGCAGATCGCCGAACAAGCCGAAGACGGCGTCATCTTCTGGATCCACGAAATGCCTTCGCCGCACGCCAATGGCCTGCGCGCGCTGGCCGCCATGCAGTCCACGAAGGACATTGCGGCGCTACGCAAGTGGTCGAACCCGACCGACCCGTTGCCCAAAGAAGGTCAACAGCCGCCGATGCCGGAAGAGTGGGTCGTCGCGCAGAGCGCGCTTCGCTACGTCGGTTGGTTGAAGGATGCGCCGTCGTGGGACCCGCTGATCAAATCGCTCACGCGGCGTCCGAAGGACGAAGACGTCACCATGGACGGCTTGCTGCAAGGCGGCGTGGCCATCCTCGGCATGAGCTTGCGCGCGATCGGCGTGGGCGCCTCCGATGGCCTGTCGGAGTGGCGTGATCGCAGAGCGTTCAAGCCGCTCATGGATTACATCCAAGACCCTAAGAACAACGAGCAGTCGCGCGGTAGCGCGTGTGCGGCCTTGGCCTGGGTGGCAGAGAAGGAAGATTTTCTCGAAATCGCCAAGAAGATCTCGGAATACAAGGGCAATGAAAAGCCGGACGAAGTGCGGCGCGCGTGCCTCTTGGAAGCCTTGATTCAGCGCCCAGTGCCGGGCACGGCCGGCGCGCTGATTTCGCTGATGACGCCGCAATCCGCCGTTGAAACGCGGCATCAGGTCGCGCGCGCAATCGCCAAGGGCGGCTTCGACGCATCCGTCGAAGCGCAGCTGTTCACGATGATGGATGACGAGGCCATGATGAACGACGCTGCCCTGGCGTTGATGCTCGGCGGCAGCCCGGATACCGCCAAGCGCACGGTGGCCAAGTACGCCAATAAGCGCAAAGAGGCGCTGCAAGAGCTGGGCGATCTTTGGTACCAAAGCTTCGGCTACTGGTCGCAAGACGACCTGGAGTCGGGGCTGCTCTTCAAATACGTGGATAATTCGGAAGCCATCGGTCAGCTCACCGTGCGCGGCGCGACTCAGGATTGGGCACGCGCCATGCTGATGAAGCAGTTCGACAATCTGATTTTCGATAACGGTCCACACTCCTTCACGCGCGTGGTGCTGCGCTCCCGGCTGTACGCCATGGCCAAAGGCGATGATCCCGCCAAGCGCGCTGGCGCCATTCGTACGCTCAAGTTCATGTCCGAACAGGGTGTGCTCTTGGCGCTTCGTGACGAGACCGGGCCGGCAGGCGAGCTGGCACGTGACGCCTACTTCGAGTTGATGAACCCGAAGGCCAGCAGCGCCAGCGGCGTGACCATCCCCGACGACCAAAAGAAGTGAGTAAGGCGCACATTGCGCTCGTGGCGCTGAGCACTCTGCTCGGCGCCTGCTCGCGGCCGGCGGCGTCCTCCGCATCCGCCGAGGCCAACGCGGGGCTCGTTCTCGGGACTATTCCCGCGTCTCTGGCAGAGCGCGTGTGCACGCCCAGCGGCCCCGAGCTGTGCTTCAACGCCACCGACGACAACTGCAACGGCATCATCGATGAGGGCTGCGGCCTGCGTACGGGCCTCGTGCAATTCGCGATTGCCTGGGATGAGCCCAAAGCGGACGTGGACCTGCGAGTTTTTGACCCGAGCGGCGAGCTGGTCGAGGTAGGCCGACCCGCGCGCAGCGGTTTGGTCAAAGAACGGGATTGCCCGGGCCGGAACAACGAGTGCCACGGCCAAAACCTGGAGAACGTGTACCTGAGCGACGGGGATCCGCTGCGGGGGGAATACCGCGTTCGCATCCGACTCGAGGCGCTCGGCGGCGAGAATCCGCCGA
>JBDTYJ010000041.1:0-23614 GCA_040005755.1 Pseudomonadota bacterium | reverse complement strand
TCTATTGTCCGAACTCAGCTAGTCGGCGCCCTCCTCGACGAGGCGAACGGCGACCAGCTTGTCGAATGGCTTCCCAAACTTCTCACTAACCGCTCGGCACGCGTGCGAGCGTCTGCTTTCGCCGTGGCGAATGCGAAATGCCCTGACTTGTTGAAGCCGCGGCTGCGAGCGCTGCTTTTTGACAGGAATGTTTGGTTGCGCGAATTTGCTCGCCAAAAACTCGTTGAACGCGGGCCTCAGGACTTTGCGTCCTTGTACGCGGACGCGCTGCGTGCGCAGCCCGAGAATCTCCGCGCTGCGGTGGCGGGCCTCGGGGAGGTGGGGAACGAGACGCACGCGCCTCTCGTCTTGCCGTATGTTGATAGCGGCTCGTCTGAAACGAGGCAGGCGGCTCTGCGGACTGTCTGCGCGTTGCTAAAGCAGAAGGCGGCGCCAATCGTCGTCAGCGCTCTCGGCGGCGATTCTCCTGGCGTCTCGAAGGTGGCGCTCGAACAGTTGCTCAGTGGGCGGCCTTTGATATTGGCGGATGAGATTGCACCGCTTTGCAGTTCCAAGCATGCACACGTCCGAGCAAACGCGCTCCGTGCTCTTGCGAAGATGGATCGCTGGGAAGCGCTGATCGCAGGCATCCAGTCCGCTGATGATGCCGAGCCTCGCGTGGCCGCCGCCGTACAAAGGATCCTCGCGCGGTGGAAGTACGTTCCGGTCAACCTGTACGCTCGACCGAGCGCCCGGTTGCGAGAACGCCTGCTCTCGGCGATTGCCGGAGTGCCGCCAGCCATGAATCAACTGCGCAAAACGGTTAACTCCATACTTGGGAGCATCTGATGGCCTCGGTCTACGAAAAAGCCGGCAGACGCTACAGGAGCGCTGAGTCATCATGATTTTGTGAAGCAGGGAGTGCGAAATGGAAAGAGCCGCTGAGACCTGCCTTACATTTTGAAAGTCGCGGAGCCGTAGATCGACAGCGGGGGCGCGGGACTATGAAGTGAGCCGATCTGGCCGTAGTCTTTGTACCAGATCGAAGCGTCGTAGCGCGAGTTCAGGAGGTTCTGGATCGAGACGCCGAGCGCCATCCGCTCGCTGATCTGATAATCGGTGTCGAGGTTCACTACGAAGTAGTCTCCCATCGCCGGGCCGTCGTTCTCTTTCGTCAGGTAGTAGTCACCCTGGGCGTTGAACCAGAGCGAGACTCGCAGAGCCTGATGCTTGCGATACTCGATCCCGCCCTTGGCGCTGAACCGAGGCACGTGGTCGAGCCACTTGCCACGCCGTTGTACCGCGTCTGCTCCGCCTCCGGGCTCCACCTGCTTTGTGACCACCGGACTGAACGCGCCCCAGAGCGAGAGCCACTCGACCGGCAGGACCACGAGCTCTAACTCGAGGCCGTAGCGGAGCGTCTTGCCGATGTTCTCGGACTCGCCCGAGTTGTTGGGTTTCATGCGCACTTCACCACTCGCGAGCTGGCGCCAGGCCGCGGCGCGCGCGCTGAGCCGGGGGAAAAGCATCGTGCGCAGGCCGGCCTCCCAGCCGTCATTGAGCGACGGGTCGAGCCGCACGCCCGGCGCGGTCGTGTAGGCGCCGATGCCGGTGTTGACCTGGAACGTGCGCCCGTAATTCGCGTACAAGTGCTGGCCTTGCGGAAACGTCCAGGCCAGGCCCAGCTTTGGCTGCCAGATGACTCCGAAGTCGTTCAGCTCGTGGCGCTTGTCGGCCAAACGATCCTTGAGCTGACCCCAGAGCGTGTCGGCGCGGATCGCGGCTACCAGCTTGAGGGCGGCGGTGGGTTGGATGCGCGCCTGCAGGTACGCGCCGGCGACGCTGAACGTGAAGTCGTAGTCGCGCACCGGCGCGCCTTGCGGAACGCGCCCGATCGTATCGAAGCGACGCTCCAGATTGTGCTGGCCCTGATAGTCCGCGCCGAGCTCGACGGACAGGCCAAGCAGCTTCGGGCCGGCACGATAGGTCAGCACCGCGCTCGCCCCGTGCTGCAGCTCGTCCTCGCGCCGCGACTGCTGCTGCATGGCCGGATCGAAGCTGACGTTGCGTTCCCGATAGAACGATTGCGCGTAGGTCTTGGCCTGAACTGAAAACCCGCCCGTGAGGTAGTCCAGGTGCCCACTCAGATGCAGGGTACGCTGTTCGCCCGCATCCTTTTGAGCGTAGGCAGGCGATAGGCTGGGTCGCTCTCGGGCCTCCTCCCGCGTGAGGTATCCGGGCGACTGCGCGTCGAGGGACATGCCACGCGCGATCAGACCCAGCTTCAAGCTCTGGTTGGGCTCGTAGAAGACCTTGGCCGAGCCCACGACTCGATCCATCCGCGCGTTGTCGCGAAAGCCGTCAGAGCCGCGGTAGCCGACGAAGTAGGTATGCCTCAGGGGACCGGTCCGGAACCCGCTGAGCAGTTGCGGTTCGACCGTGCGAAAGCTTCCCGCCACTAGGCGTGCGATCTGAATGTCCTCGTTTTGACGCGAAATGACGTTCACGTTACCGGCCACGTTGTTCAGGCCGTAGCGCGGATCGTTCGTGCCCTTGACGATCTCGACGTGATCGATCTCGAGCGGGAAGATCGCCCCGAGCTCGCTCGTGCCGACATGGAAGTTGCTGGGTATGCCGTCGATGAGCAGCTTGACCGCGGGCACGTCACCCTGGGTGTTGAAGCCGCGCATGCCCAGCCCGGTCGATGCCGTGCCCTGGTTGTAGTCCTCCATGTACATACCGGGGACGCGCTTGAGTATGTTCAGGGGGTCGGCCGCGGTTTGTGACTGGACCTGCTCACTCGTGAGCAGGTTGGTCGAGGTGAGCAACTCGCCTGCGCCGAGCGGGCCTTCGCGTCTGCCCAAAACGGAGATCTCCGGGGTGGCGCTCGCAGGCGGAGCGATCTGTTTAGGACGCCGTGCCCGCGCTGGTGCAGCTGCCGCGTTGCCTGACTCCGGTTCTACGCTGGCTTCGCTGTCGCGAGCCTGTGCGTACGCCTCGGTGGCGCCGAGCAACAGGCATGTCACGCAGCACGCGTGCGGCGCAATCCAGTGGTACACCGAAGGCGACATCGGGTCTGTACTCGAACAAGTTACCCCTGGCGCGAATCAACCACGCTTTTGCTCAGCTGATCCTCGCCGAATCGTGAGCTTCGAACCCTCTCACGCGACAGCGGCGCGGTCAACGGCGTCAGTCCTGCGGCACGGACGGCTTGAACGCATGAGGCGGCGAGTCCAGCACCTCGCGGACCTTGCGAACCAGCACCTCTGGGGTGACGGGCTTTTGCAGGAAGGCAATGCTCGAGTCGACGACGCCTTGACGAACGATCGAATCTTCGGTGTAGCCGGACATGTAGAGCACCTTCACGACCAGCCGGCTCAAGCGCTGCGCGAGCTGCGGTCCACTGATGTGCGGCATGATCACGTCCGTGAGCAGCAGATCGATGGATCCTGAATGTTTTTCGGCCACGAGCAGGGCGTCGCCCCCACTCTGGGCCTCGAGGACGCGGTACCCGAGGCGTTGGAGAACGGTGCGAACGAGCGCGCGAACTTGTTCTTCGTCTTCGACCAGAAGGATGGTCTCCGAGCCCTCCAAGGCACCGACGACCGGGTAGGGCGACTGGCGCTCGCCTTCCTCGGTCGTATCCACTCGCGGGAGGTACACGCTGAAAGTAGTGCCTTTGCCGGGTTCGCTGTCGACGCAGGTGCTCCCGCCGCTCTGCTGCACGATGCCGAACACGGTTGCCAGCCCCAGGCCCGTCCCCTTGCCAATCTCCTTGGTGGTGAAGAAGGGCTCGAAGATCCTCGCCTGCGTTGCGCGGTCCATCCCGTTCCCATTGTCCGTCACCGTCAACATCACGTAGCGCCCTGGCACGACGCCGACGTGAGCCGCACCGGCTTCGTCGAGATCCACGTTCGCGGTCTCGATGATCAGCTTGCCTCCGCGTGGCATCGCGTCGCGCGAATTCACCGCCAGATTCACGATGATCTGCTCCATCCGACTCGGGTCAGCCCTGACGCAGCAGAGGTCCCGGCTCGCGCGCACCGTCAGCTCGATGTCCTCGCCGATCAGCCGGCGAAGCATGGTCTCCACGCCCGCGACGACACCGCTCAGCTTGATGAGCTTGGGCTGCAGCAGCTGTTTGCGACCGAACGCCAGCAGCTGCTGCGTGAGCGCCGCAGCGCGCGTACCGGCGCGCTCGATCTCCTCCACATCCGCCCTACGCGCGTCGCCCGGATCCATGCTCTGGGCCAACAGGCTGCTGTAGCCGAGGATGACCGAGAGCAGATTGTTGAAGTCGTGCGCGATGCCAGCCGCGAGGTTGCCGATGGCCTCCATCTTCTGAGCCTGTAGAAGCTGCTCTTCGCTGTGGCGCAACGCCGCCTCGGCGCGCTTGCGCGCGGTGATGTCGGTGGCGATACCGCACAAGGCGTAGACACGACCACTCGCGTCGGTGAGCGGTGCTTTGATCGTGATGTAGGTGTGGACCCCGTCGGCGCGAAGCACCTCCTCCTCACCCTCGAGCGCTTGCCCGGCCGCGAGCACTCGCTGGTCGAAGGCGGCGAGCGCCTGCGCCTGCTCGGGAGCATACAGCTCGAACACGGTTTTACCCAGCACGGAGGCGGCATCGACGCCGATGACCTCGGCCATATGGCGGTTGACGAGCAAGTAGCGTCCGTCCAGATCCTTCACGTAGATCAGGGTGGGGGCCTTTTCGACGATGCCCTGGAGCAGGTCCTCGGTTTTCCCGCGTGCCGCCTCCGCCTGCCGTCGCTCGGCGTTCTCGCGCTGGAGATCCGCGTACAGACGCGCACTGTCGAACGCCATCGCGGCGCGTCGTCCGAGCTCCGCGGCCAGTCGTACGTCCGCGGGTTCGAACCGCTCCGGCGAAGCCGAAACCAGCGCCAACACGCCGACTCGGTTCTGTCGCGCGACCAGAGGCACGATGATCGAGCTTCCCGTACCCAATCGGCAAAGGCCTTCGGCTTGATACTCGTCGACGCACCAAGAGCGGACCTGCTCGGCGGAGATGGCGGGCAAATACACTGGCTCACCCGGTTCGAGCACGGTTGCCCCGGGGCCCCCGCTGGTCATCTGCGCCGGATAGTTCTCGAGCAGCGCATGAAGCCGCGACTCTTTGTCGGGGTCGCGGTGGGCTCCCGAAGTTCGCGTCGTCCCGCCCGGTGCCGCGACTTCGACGGCCACCCAATCGACGAAGGAGTGAACGAGCGCGCGCGGCAAAGCCTGGAGCACGCGGTCGTAGTCTTGCGTCCCCGACATCGCGGCAGTCACCTCGCCGAGCACGTGGGCACGCCGCCCTTCCGCCTCGGCGTCCATCCGGCGAGCCTGCTCACGTTCGAGGAGCGCGGCCAGATCCCGGTTGGCGGCGTCGAGCGCCACGTTCTTGCACTGTATCTGCTCATACGTGCTGGCGAGCCGTTCGGACATATCGTTGAACGAATGGACCAACTGCCCGATTTCGTCCTGACGGCGAGTTCCCACGCGGCTGCCGAACTTGCCGGCGGCGATCTGTTTGACCCGTTCGTTGATGCCGCGCATCGGGCGTGTCACCCACCCGGCCATCGCGCGGCTCAGCCCCAAAGTGCCGACCGCGCCACACAGCAGAATCACCAAGAAGCGCGACCACAGCGCGTCGAGCGGCCCGGTGAAGTCCGACCGCGGCACGATCGTCACGAGATACCAGCGGATGTCATGGCCGTGGACATAGGGAGCGATATCGAGGTAGTAGGCGCGCCCTTTGTCGTCTTGCAAAAGCGTGCTGCGCGACTTGGTCCGGGACGCATGCACGCTGCCGACCAAGCGAACCGCGTCGCGCGAAAGCGGCCGCGGCACGCTATCGGCCTTCAACCGTCTGACTTGGCCGTTCTCTTCTGAAACTAGGGGTGCGTGACTCGAATTGGCGACCAGCGTGCCGTCCGGCTCGAGCAGCATCAAATGAGCATTGGGGCTGCTGCGGTGCGACTCGAGGTAGCCGCCCAAGCTGTCGAGCTGCACGTTGCCGCCAAAGACGCCCAAAACTTCGCCGGACGGATCGATCAGCGGATAGCCTAGCGCCAGGGTGAGCGAGGAATCCACCGTGCCAAACGTCGCTGGGGCCCAAGCCAAGCGGCGCTCTTTCTTGGCCGTCACGTACCACGCGCGTTCTCGGGGATCGAAATTTTCCATCCGCGGGGGGGGCTCACGGGCCAAGACCGCTCCGGACGCGTCCACGCGCTCGATCGACCTGATGCCGCTCGTCATGCCTTTGGTGTAGACGAGTCGGAGCTGCCCGAACTGAGTTCCGCCGGAGGCGATGCCGCCTTGTTCGTTGGCAAAGAACAAGTAGTCGACCGGCGGCTCCCGCGAGATCTGCTCGAGAAAGAAACGGCTGAGGTGCTGCTCGTCGTTCAGCGGCAGTCTCCCCTGGCGAGCGAGCGCGGCATTGCGGAGGACGATGCTCTCCGGTAGCGCGAGGTCGGCATCAATCCTGCTAAAGACGGCCGCCCTCGCGTTGCTCATCAAAGCTAGGCTGGAGGTTTGGATGGTGTCGTCAGCGTAGTTTCCGACCGCGGTATACAGGAATGCACCAGCGATGAGCGTCATCACCGAAAACGCAATCGCGAATTGCCAGACAAGGCCAACGCTAGCGAGGCGGGCGCGAAAAGACATCAGTTGGTGCCCAATCCAAGCTGATGCTTTGGATGCAGCTGGTGCCTCCAACCGTTGTGCTCTTCTGAGTAGGCGAAGCGCATGTAGCCGAAATGCCCAGTTTGCGCCCTGATGACGCCACCCGGTCTGTTGGGTTCAGGCGTCCAGAGGGACGGGTCGAATGACCGAGTCGGAGGATGCTCTACGAGGATGCTCCGTACCGGGGGCGAAGTCGATCGCGAATTCTGGCTACCGAGGAAGGTTCGCTCCATTGGCGCGAACTCGGCGGATTTTACCCGCGCTAACTGCGCGCCGAGCGCTCAAAACAGCGTCAAGAAGGGTAACGCATCGCCCATCTCGCCGGGGCTGTCACCGAAGGGCCCCGGATCGAAGACGGGGTCGTTGCGACCGAGCTGTCCAATTGAGTTGAGGCCCCAGCACTTGATGCGACCGCTGCCCGTGAGGGCACAGCGAAAGGAGTAGCCGATGTGGACGCTTGCGACCTTGACGCCTGTCCCAAGATCGAGCGCGGGCAATTGGTCGCCCATCTCGCCGGGCATGGCGCCGCGCGCTCGGGTGTCGCCGAGGCCGAGCGCTCCGTCGTTGAGGCCCCAACATTTCAGCGTGGCGTTGTCGAGCAGCGCACAAGTCCCTTCGTCGCCTGCAGCGATCGCGACGGCTGTGCGACCCGTGCCCAAATCGACGGCCGGTAGCTGGTCGCCCATCTCGCTGGGGAGCGAGCCGCGGCTCGTCACGCCGCCCAGCCCGAGCGCGCCGGACTCGCTCGTGCCCCAACACTTGACCTGCCCTTGGTCCAAGAGTGCGCAGGCGTGGCTGCCGCCGACCGCGACTGCTAGGGCCTTGCGACCGCTGCCGAGATCGACGGCCGGCAAGGCGTCGCCCATCTCGCCGGCCTTTTCGCCGCGATTTTCGGTGTCGCCGAGCCCGAGCTCGCCATCCTCGTTTCTGCCCCAACACTTCAGCGTGCCGTTGTCGAGCACCGCGCACACGAAGCCACCGATGCCCGCGTCCATCGATTCCACGCTGCGTCCACTGCCCAAGTCGATTTCAGGAAGGGCGTCGCCCATGTCGTCCGGCTTGCCACCGCGCCAGCGTTTATCGCCAATTCCGAGCTGCCCCTGGGAGTTCAAGCCCCAACACTTCAACTGGTGGTCATCGAGCAGTGCGCAGGTGCTTTGGTAGCCACCGTCAATGGCCAGCGCCGTGTGGCCTCCGCCTAGTTGCACGGCCGGCAAAGCGTCGCCCAGCTCAGTCGGGAAGGCGCGGTAGTAGTAGTCGCCCTGGCCCAGCTCCCCGCTCGAGTTGCCACCCCAGCACTTCACGCTGCCGTCTTCGAGGATGGCGCAGCTGTGCTGGAGCCCGACCGTCACTTTAGTCGCGCGTTTGCCGCCCAAGTCGACTGGCGGCAAATCTGGGGAGGCCTCGCCCGGCGCGTCGCCCACGTTGTCGAGGCTGCAGATGCCGAGCTGACCGTGCTCGCCCCAGCCCCAACACTTGATGCTGCCGTTATCGAGCAGCGCGCAACTGTTATGCTCCGCAATGTCCAGCGCGACGACGCGCGTCGCCGGCTCGTAGGAATCCCTGCAGGTGACTCCACAACTGTCGAGCTTTGAGACATAACCGGTGTCTTTGAATTCGTGGCCTTCCCAAATCAGGCCGTCGCCGCAGCGCGCCGGTTCACAGGCGTTGGTGCAGGCGTCGGTCTCGACGGTGTTGCCGTCGTCGCAAGCGTCGGGAAAACCAGAGGCGTTCGCGGGCAGCCCGTCGCCGCAGCGCCCGATCTTGCACTCCGCCGTGCAGGTGTCGGCGTCCAGGGTGTTGCCGTCGTCGCACTCCTCGCCGTCTTCCACCTTCCAGTCCCCGCAGCCGGGCGGCACGCACGCGGGTGACTCGCCAGCGGTGCAAGTGCCCGCGCATAGCTCCACGCTCTGATGGCTCAGATCGGGGCCGCAGGTGTAGATAGTATCGAGGTAGCAGGCGCGGTGACCCAAGCCGCCCAAGCAGCTCCAAACGACGGGTGAGTCGTTAGCACCACCTTGAGCGCTACCGCCGGCGTCGGGCATGCCGCCAGCATCCGTACCTCCCGCGCTCGTTCCGCTCACGCTCGTCCCCGTACCGGCGCTTCCAGCATGAGCTGAGCCTCCGCTGGACGGGGCGGGAGCGCCAGCCTCACCCGCGTCGGCACTCGCGCAACTCGAGTCGGTGCAGTCGGCAATGCGCGCGGCGGTGCGTCCGCAGGCGCCAACCGCCAGTGCGACACCGATCGTCATCGCGAGCCGGGCAGAGAAGCGGCGCGGCATCTTACTGCTCCGTGATCAGCACGGCGGCTTGGAACGCTGTGCGCGGGATGCGCTCGCCCACGACTCCGAAATAGTCGAGGCCGCTCGGCGGCAGCTGCGTGCACACCGGTTCGAGCTGATTGCCCAACCAATAAATCGGCTCGGTCTTCGGGTGGTGCGGTTCTGCAACGGTCCACAGCGCCGGGAACGAGCTGCACGAGTCAACCTGCATCGTGGTCGCGATCGCCTTGGGTGCGTCGGGGTAATCGCTCTCCGGGGGACTCGAGCCGAGCGGCGCGCAATAGTGGCGTCGCAGGAAGCTTAGGTCGATCGACTTGCAGCTCGGGTCGAGCGAGGAAGTGGTCGGCGGCCGGGGCGTTTCATTCGGCTTCCAGCCGTCGATCGTGTAGGTCAAGGGCACGCAGCGCGAAACGCCATCTTCCGTCGTCTGGAAATAGCAAAACTCCTTGCGCTCGCTGTCGGCGTAGCGCGGCGGCGCGGTCCACATGCCCAGTGGGACCTCGAGGCTAGCCGGCAGCGTGAAGCCTTCGGGATTGGCGCGTCGCTCTTCTCGCAATCGGCCCGGCCCGACCCAGACCGCGCGTAGCGGGTCGAAGGTCCGCGCCGGGATCGCGGCACCGAGACGGGCGAATGGGTGGTCGCTGCTGGCGGTGGACCAGGCCTGGCTGCATCCCCCGCCACCGTAGAGCACGTCGGTGCCGTTAGGTACTGCCTCGCCGATCTCGTACAGCGCCGTGCTCACGGAGCAACTCTCATTGCCCAGGATTCGCCCTCCATACTTCAGCGGCGGGGCCTTGCAATACGCGCGGCCGCCAAGGTCGACCACCGGATCCATGCACGCTACGTCGTCGTAGTAATCGCCATAACCTTGGGCTTGCGGCACGCAGCGCGTGGAGTCGTCTTCCGAGAGCGTGGAGCTGCACGGTTCTCGGCGCTTCGTGTCGTACCAGCCCAGCGCTTGGCGCGAGCCGTCGTCGCCTACCCATTCGCGAACCACCAGCCGCGCGGGCATGTCGCGATTTTGCTCGTGGGCGAGGGCGAAGGCGCTGTGCGGAATCGGGTCGCCTAGCTCATAGAACTGCCCAGACGACACAAAAGAGGTGTGATAGCACACGCCGTCTTGATCTCGGTAATACGACCCTTCGAAGTCCGGCTCGATCGGGTCACCGATCTGCCGAATCGTCCAGTCGGGGTCTTCGCACGAGATCTGGCCCGCACCCTCGCGCTCTGTGTGGGTTACCCAATACCGGGTGCGCGGCACGTTCGGGCAGCTCGGCGACGGGTCGACATACATTTGATGCGTGCAATCCGCGTGGGCGTAAGGCCCGGTGCCGGACGTGGGGCGGCCGTCGCGGATGTAGAAGGTGTCCGTGCGCTCTGCAGTCGGGATACACCAGACGCGGTCGTCCGGCATGACGCGCAGCTGACACGGCTCGTCGCGCTCTCGGTCGTAGAAGCCTACGAATTGCGCGGTGCCGTCGGGCGTCGACAGAAACTGCGCCTTGAGACGTGTGCCGCTCGTCGCCGCCGGAATGTCTTTCGGGATGTCGGTGGCGGTGCCAGCCTCGCCGCCAGTTTGGCTCGCACCGCCCGTGCTCGCACCGCCCGTGCTTGCACCGCCCGTGCTTGCACCGCCCGTGCTTGCACCGCCCGTGCTCGCATCGCCGCTACCTCCCGGCATCGAGCTCTGCGCGCCTTGCGGCTCGCCGGGATTGCTCCCATCGCCCGCGGGGCCAGCGCTAGCGCTCTGCTCCGCGGCATCGAGCGCAGACCGGCTGCCACAACCTACGCCGCACACGGCGCCCAGGACGAGCGTGAGCCCGTTCCAACCAAGGGTCGAAAATTGTCTGTGCTCAGGCGCCAACCGTTCCACCGAGAAGCGCATTGTGCCAGAAGCTCGGGGGTTAAGCCGACCAAATGCTATCGAGTCGACATAATCGCATCAACGATCTTGTTTGTGCCGGCCGCGGGGTCGCTCGGCTGAGATTCTTGAAGCCATCCGCGCGCTGCCGCGACCTGATTGAGCTTCCCCGGAATTCCAAAGACACCCAGCGAGGAGCGTATCCTCAGGGAGAGGTCATGCCGTTGTTGGCAGGAATGACTCTTTATTGCCGCTCCAACGACGGTCTGAGTAGCACCAGCATCGGCGCGCCCATGAAAGGCCATACCCTGAACAAGGAGGACGGCGACTCTGACGTCATCCTCGAGGGTGATTACCCGTACTACGGCAGCGGAGGTGCCTACAAGCGCACGCCCACCGCAGGCGGCGCCGCAGAAAAGCTGCAAGACCTCGCATCGAGTAGGATTTGGGGCCGCACCCCGGCAGAGCACAAACTCTGACTTCAGGTACTTGATGGCCTTAGTCTGGCCAACTTGTGTTCGATTGCGGACGGGGACAAGCGAAACGTTTGCTTGGGGGCGGGAGGGATGGGAGCGGGCCCCTCCCTTTGACGAACCAAGTCCGGGCACCGGTCGTGCGGCTGCGGGAACGACGTCGTTGGCCAGACCGGGATTCAGTTGAGGCGGGAACGGCTGGCGGCGCGGGAGCTTACGCCACGCTGCTTTTGGTCCGAGCGATGGCGTCCCCTTCCAAACATCGGGAATCGGGCGGAAACCGGAACGTAAATGTGGTGCCCTGGCCCCTGATGGACGCGACCTCGACGCTTCCGTGAAGGCCCTCCACTGCCTCACGGACTGCGGCCAGTCCCAGGCCGCGCCCTGAGATGGCCGTGACTTCGGTTGCGGTGCTCACGCCATCTGCAAACAGGGCGCTCACGAGGTCCGCAGGAGCCTTGGTTGAAAGTCCGGCGCTCCGCGCGCGCATCTTCAGCGCGTCCCAGTCGATGCCGTGGCCGTCGTCCCGCACTTCGATGGTGACACCGCCAGCCTCTGCGCGCGCCTCGAGGCTTACCGTTCCGGCTTCGGCTTTTCCGGCTCCCATGCGAGCTTCGCCGGATTCGAGGCCGTGGTCCACCGAGTTGCGCAGCACGTGCACGAACGCCGACCAGAACGGCGCCCAACGCCGGACCGGCAGCCGCAGTCCTCCGCCATTCGTGACGACGGTTGGTATCGGCTTGCCGAGTCGCTGAGCTAGGGCCTCAATTTGCTGCTTGAAGCGCTCGAAGCACAGCGCGACCGGCTCATGCTTGAGCTCCTGGATGGCTTGGGCGACCCTTTCGCGCGGAGTAGGACTGAGCGCAACCTTCGTCAGATCGTCGATCTCGGCATGGCTTACCTCGACGAGGTGGTCTGCCTTGAGCTCTAGCAGCGCCGTAAGGCGATCGGTGAAGCGTGACCATGACCTCTCGAGTAGCTCGAAGTGGGCCTTTGCCAGTTCTCGCTGATCGTCTCGGACCAAAGACTCGAGATCGTGGGCAACTTGGGCCACCGACTCGATACCATACATGCCACAATTGCCCTTCACCGTGTGCAGCGCGCGCAGCAGGTCAGCGGCGTCTCCGTAGCCTCGCGCCGCGATTCGCGCAACCAATTGGCCCACCTCAGCCAGAAACCCCATGAACCCGTTGCGATCCTGGACAGCGCGCTCGAATGTCCGCACGAATTCGCGCTCCGTGGCTTCGGCCCGCTCGGCCGCAACTTCTGCCGTTACATCCGAGATGGTAACCAGTGCGCCGTTCACCTCTTGGTCGTCGAGAATCGGGGTGAAGGCAAGGGAATAGCTCGTGTTGCCGACTGCCATCCGCTGCGGCATCTGCTGGATGTTCAGCTCCAGGGGCATCACATTCTCGACCAGCTGCTCCCAACCCTGCCGCAGCGAGAATTCCAGCTTGCGGTCCATGCGGGCCACGTGTTCGGCAAAGAGATCCTCGGCGGCGGGGGCACCGAACCAGCGATCGAAGGCAGCAGAACGCTCGCCTGAAACCCTGCCTTCGCGATCGATGGTGACTAGGCCTTGCGAAACGGTATCGAGGACCAAGCGCATCTCGGCATTGCGGCGAGCCAACGCGGAGGTGCGCTGGGCCACTCTGAGCTCCAGGCCACGGTTGGCTTCCTCTACTGCCGCGTACAGCCCGACGAACTCGTCGAGCAGGACGTAGGCCATGGAAAGGACCACGAGCATGAACGCATACTCGCTCAAGTACAGATACGAATGGACCCTGGCTGATGCCAGCGAGTCGCTGACGACGCCAGCGAAGAATGCCACTTGGCCGACGATGATGACCGCGCTTTGGTGGTGCCGCGTCTTTCGGTAATGGTCGACCAGTAGCTTCAACATGTAGGCGTAAGCCAAGATCGACGATAGAAATGCTACCAAGTAGGGGCTCCCCACCTCGCCCTCGTAGTAGGTAGCGCTCATGCCACCGAAGATCTGGACCGTCCTTACGGCAGGTCGCAGCGGTGACAAAGTGAGCTCGGGAGGCAACGCGATCGACAGGCAGAAGAGCAACCCAAACCACGCGATCAGCAGTCGAGGAACGGCACGCTTCTCTTTTCCGACGTAGCTCGCCACGAACCAGATGATGCACGCGGAAATGACGTTCACCGTATGGAGCTGCAACCGCTGCCAAGGAACCCCTTCGGCTACCGAGCGAGAGCTGTACAGACCGACGCAGAACAGATCGTACGCGGCTATGCTCAGGCACAACAACGAGAAGGGAAGATGGTCCTTCGCGGCGCGACGCTTGAGGTACATCACGAGATGGTAGCCACTCAGGTAGAGCGTGATGGCCGCCATCATGAGGCAGGGATAGGCTACGATCTGCACCATCGAGATGAATTGAAATCCCAAGAAGCCCGCGAGGAGAGTGACGGGGCTAGTTGGTGTTGAGATGCCATGACATGTCCTACGAGGTTGCGATGGCCCTGGCCGTCGAGGCTCACCACTCCCCGCGTAGCGCCAGCCCTCGGGGCGACGGCGCAAGGCGCCACTTGAGCCCGGACCCATTCGAGCGCGAGAACTGCCGCTCGTAGCTCGCGAGATCGTCGACCGCGCGCATGGGTTGGGTAAAGATCTGAGCTTCGCCGACGACCAAACTGACGGCAGCGCTTTCAGCGCCATCGACGGGCCGGTCGAACCCAATCCAGAGTACGAGTCCTTGGGCCGCCGCAACCGCAACCCCGAGCGCGTGTGGCAACCAAGAGCGGCCCAGGTTCTCCGCATCGGCGCAGCTCTTCAGGCTTCGGAGTGCCAGAGCCTGGCGCTGCTGCGCTGTCATGCCGTTGCTCGCACGAAGTTCACTTGCGGCGTAGGTCGGTGGAAAAGGCATGGCAATCACGCTGAGGATGCCCAGTCCTGAGCCTGCAGCGCCGACCAGCATCGAAGCACGAAATGCTTCGTCGTGCGTCGCCAGCCCGGCCGCCCCTTGCGCGAGAGTGGCAACCGAATACCCGCCCAGCCAACCGTACCACCACCACCGTGCAGAGGTGGTACCTTGGTCGAGTCGCTCTTGAATGAACTGCGTGCGGCGTGCAGCAGTCGCGTCACTGACGAGCTCGCTCGGCGCCTCCAGTGCCTCGGTGGCGTGGGCAGCCATGGGCCACGTACCCATGCACCATGCAAATACAAATACAGGATGCTTCATCGACATCAAGCTCGAGAGGAACCTACACACATTTTCGAGCGGGCACGTGGCCAATCAAAATCGCAAGGCCGCCCATCAACCCCACCTTCGTAGGGTGGGGACGAACGTCGGAGAATTGCGAAGAGCCTCACTCGATCAGCAACGGCCGCCGCCCGAAATCCTTCAGCCGCGGTCTGCGCACCTAGACCCACATCGACTCGAGGACGGAGGTAAGTCCTCGGGAGACGAGAGCTGCAACATCTTGTTCACGCTGGGCTTGATCTCGCTGAGCTGGTGAGCGCTGTCGCGGCGAAAGTCGCTGCTCTAGTCTCGAGGCGCAGAGCGTCCAGCCCCGGGAGCTCTACGGATGGGCACAGCGTGCTCCGTCGAATGTGCAGGTCTTGACCGGGAACCCTGCCTTGCGCCCTGCGAAGTCATAGCAAACGTGCGTCTTACTTCCCGCCGCCGTGGTGGGCAGGGTCGTGGGTATCGTGCACCCATTGTCCGTCGCGTGCCCGAGCGCATCGTGGTCGCTTCGTTGATGAAAGGACACCTCGTGTCGCTCATCCCCGTCGTACTCACGAAGGGAATGGGCTCGTGGCTATTGGTCGGCAGGTAAGAATTTCGGCATATCGTCACCCGGGCTATCGGCGTACGAGAAGACGTAGACGCCGAGCAGAACGCAGCGCGGTGCCCGCTCCTTGAACCACTCGTGATCGCAACCGTCGATCTGAATCAGCTCACCGAGGCACTCGCGTCGTCGGCGGGGCTGGTGCGCGCGATCACGGCGCTGTGCGCGGGGCACCCAGAGCCCGGCCTCGGTCATCCACCGGCGCAGCGTCTCTCGGGACACGCGTTGGCCGTGCACCTCGACGAGCTTCTCCAGGGCCAGCGTCGGGCCGAAGTCGCTGTAGCGGGCTCTCACGAGGGCCAGAGCGGCCTCGCGAACCTCGACTGACTCGCTGGGTGTCCTGGAAATCCGGGGAAGCTCACCGGTGCCCGATGAGGAGCGAATGGATCAGCAATTCGTACGCTCCACGCGCTAATCATCATTTCGGATGTCGGGGCCCTCTTCGTGCAACGAAGTCGCACTGGCGGGTGGACGCTTCGGTGCTGATGCGCTATTTCAGAGTGCTACCGAACTGCTGCCACGTAGCTACCGGCCGTTCCCTCCTTCCGCGCTTGCTGCTGCAGCGATTCTCTGCGGCGTGACGCGCCCAATTCGGTGATGAGGACCCTATGTCACGAAAGCACACCAAGCTCGCCGCTCTCTTCGTCGGAACTTTGATTGGCTGCTCTGCTACCAACGAGCCTGTCGGTGGAAACGCCGGCGGTGCCGGCGCGACCACGCAACCATCCGCTGGGGCGGCAGGCTCGGCCGGAACCGGCGTGGGCGGCAGCGCGGCTGGCTCGGGGGGAATGACAGCCTCGGCCGGCACGCTGAGCACCGGCGGCAGCGTGACCGCAGGCGGCGGTGGCAGCGGTGGCAGCGGTGGCAGCGCGGCGGGCTCGCCGATGGGCGGGGCTGGCGGCAAGGCCATGGCTGGAGCGCCCGGCACTGGTGGCGGCTCGGGCGGCACTGTCATTCCGAGCGCCGGCTGCAGCAAGGCGACTCCCCGCCCTGCGAACGGCAAAGTCAGCGTTGCGAACGAAGAGATCATCGACTTTCCCACGTCCTATGATGGAACGAAGCCGATGAAGTTCTTGGTGGCGCTCCACGCGTGCGGCAACCCAGACACGCAGTGGGAGGGCCTAGTCAAAGGGTCTGCATTCGAGACCGAGTACGTCCGCCTGATGCCCAACACCACGGACAGTGGGCAATGCTGGAACAGCTACGCCGCCAACAGCGCGCGCATCCTCAAGCAGTACGACGATGTGCTGGCCAACTACTGCGTCGACACGAATCACGTCTTCGGTGTCGGTCATAGCTCCGGCGCGCAGATGCTGGTCAACATTTTGTCCCACAAGAGCGACGCACAGCACCTGAACTTCAGGGGTGTGTCACCGGTTGCTGCCGACCCGTTCAACGTGGCGCTGCCAATACCGGTCCTGTACATCGACGGCAAGAACGACAATCAGCGAAGCGCGGACTCGGCCAAGAACGCGGTCGCCAAATTCCGAACTTCGAACATGTGCGCCGACACTTCGAAGCCTTACACTCCGATCATGGGCTGCATGAGCAGCGGAATGACGGTCGACCCGGGTTGCGTCATCTACGACAACTGCGTTGTCCCCACCATTTGGTGCTCTCACAACGATCCGAACTACAGCGGGACCGAACACGGCGTACCGTGCTTCGGCATCACGTCGATGCTAGACTTCTTCAAGACGCTCTGACGTTCCCCTGTTTCGCTGCGTCGGTTCCGCCCCTTCTCGCCTTGAATCGACAAACGCTCGCGGGACACCGAGCTTCTGCAATGCAGGAATGCTGAAGCACAGGTGCAGCTCCACTTCACTCACGGGGGTGATGATGTAGCGTCGGGTAGGCACGGAAAACAGGTGAACAGGAATATCGAAGTGTGGCTGCAGCGCGACGTCGGGCAAAAAAAAGAACGGCAGAATTCGGCGGTTTTAGTGACGGGTCCAGCTCTTTGCGGCCACTGTGAATTGTAAGTGGACGACCCCGTCGGTGCGCCCTCCTAACTCTGCTCGTGATGATGTCGGAGAACCAAGTGTTGGTGACCCGCTCAGCTCGATCCAGGAATGGTTAGGCAGATCCCTTTCAATGTCGGACAGGAGCTACCCGATGATGCTGCGAGTTTTTAGATTCGGTGCGCTGGCGTTGGGCGTGGCCGCGGCGGCCTGTACCGGCGTCGTTGGTGGTTCGAGCCCGACGCCGGGACCGGATGGCACGCCTGGCCCAACCGGTACTGGTCCCACGAGCACGCTACCCGCGGGCACCGTGGACAAGGTGAAGCTCGCCGGCTCGCCGGCTTACTACCGCGTCCTGCGCCTCACGAACGACCAGTGGGCGAACAGCGTCCAAAACGTGCTCGGTCTGGCGTCCCCCCCGACCCAGGGTCAGGCGTTTCAAGACGCCGTTTCCGGCGTTAGCGACTTCACCAACAACGAGCTGGCCCTCTCCGCCATCGATAACCGAGCGTGGTCGGACTACGAGGGCGCCGCGGAAGCGCTGGCCGCCAAAGTGACGGGGGATGCAGCGCAGCTGAGCAAGCTCTACGCTGGGACCGATGGGGCCGGTTTCATCGCCGCCGTCGGGCGCCGACTCTACCGTCGACCGCTGACGGCTAGCGAGACCACGGCGTACCAGAAGCTTTTCGACACGGGGCCCACATTTTCGGGGAGTCAGAGCGCGTTCGCCAAGGGCGCCTCGCTCGTGCTCGAAGCGATGCTGCAGTCTCCGTACTTCCTCTATCGGACTGAGCTCGGCGCCGCCGGGGCTCCGCTCACGGGCTACGAAATGGCGGCCAAGCTGTCGCTCTGGCTTCGCAACACCACGCCCGACGACGCCTTGCTCGACGCGGCGGCTGGCAGCGGCCACCTCGACACGGTGACAGGAGCCGCGGCGACGGCGCAGAAAATGTTGGAAGAGCCGGCTGCCCGAGTGGTGATGCGCACGTTCCACGGCGAGTTCCTTCACTTCAGCAAGTTTGCCGACCTCACCAAGGTCGGGGTCGCCAACTACAATCCGGCCACTAGTGCGGAGCTCCAAGAGAGCTCGTACCTGTTCTTCGATAAGATTTTCAGCCAGGGGCTGGGCGTCAAGGACATCTTCCAGTCCACCACCGGGTTCGTTGGGCCCAACATGGCTACGCTCTATGGTGGGGGCGTTACCGCACCGGCGAGCGGTTACGCCGAGAGTGCTCTTGGCGCCCATCGGGTCGGCTTCTTCACTCAGCTCCCGTTCTTGCTGCTGTACGCCCACAACGGCGACACCGATATGATTCACCGCGGCGTTAGTCTCGCCCTAGACGTGCTGTGCGCCCCGCTCGGGCCGCCCGCCGCAATGATCCCGCCGCTGCCAGCGCTGGTGAAAGGGCAGACCAACCGCCAACGGGTCAATGCGCACACGATGGGCTGTGGCACGACGTGTCACAACAACCTGATCAATCCTCTTGGGGCAACGTTAGAGAATTTCGACGGCATGGGTCAGTACCGCGAAAAAGAGATGAACCAGGGCGATGCTCTAACTATCGACAGCGGCGGCTCGTTCGACTTCATCGACGGGACGAAGACTTACAAGAACGGCGAGGACTTCATGAACGTGATGGCCACGGATCAGCAAACACACCTTTGCTACTCGAAAAAGCTGGCCAGTTTCGCTCTGCAGCGTGACATCGTCGCCGCCGACCTGCCCCTGCTCGCCGAGTTGCAGTCGGTCAGCAGCTCGAGTGGTGGCTCGGTGAAGAAGGTAATGCTCGACCTCGTTAAGCAAGACGCTTTCAGGACGCACTCCGGAGGTGCACAGTGAAACTTACGTTCAATGCCAATAATCGTCGTGCGCTCAACCGACGAGCTTTCCTGACGGGTGCCGGGACTATTGCCGTCGGCCTACCGTTCCTCGAAAGCTTGCCCGAACGATCGGCGTGGGCCGCCAGTAGCGCGCCCGTCTTCACGTTCTTCATCGTGGCCCAGAACGGCCAGGTCAATAAGGGCGCCTCGGGCCAGACCTTCTTCCCAGCCAACGGCGGCGCGTTGGCCGCTGCGGACCTAGCGGCTGGAGGGGCAAACGTCGCCACCAGTGTCCTGTCGACGCATGTGGCCAACCTGTTGTTCCTCAAGAACATCAACTACCCGCAAGCCGGGCCCCAGTCGTGTGGGCACGCCGAAGCAAACGTGCAGACCCTGACCGGTATGAAGCCGGGCTCCAGCGGCAATACGTCCTACGCGGCCGGTCCCTCCGCAGATTCGCTGATCGGCACGGCGCTGGGAGCTGATCCTTTGGCGCTCTACGCCGGCCGACAGAAGGGGGCGTTCATCGCAGAGCGCATCTCTTTCAAAGCGGCAGGAGCCGGGCAAGTGCGCGCTGCCGATGGAAATCCGTACACGCTCTACTCAAAGGTCGTCGGTCTGGCTGGGGCAGCCCCGGCCCCGGCCACGACCACGCCAGGCACGACGATGACGCCCGCGGATATGGCCGCTAAAGAGCTGCTGACCCGGCGCAAGAGCGTCAACGATTTGGTGAGGGCTGAGTTAAACGACCTCAAAGGCAAGGCGGTGCTCAGCGCAGCCGACAAGATGCGGCTTGACCAGCATTTCCAGGCCATTCGTGACGTCGAAGTCACTATGGGCACTATGGGTAATATGGGCAGCATGCCCCCCGCGGGCGTGACTTGTTCGAAGACCGGGCTGCCAGACGACCAGTACACGGCCTATAAGTCGGGCTACCAGTTCGATGGCGCCCATATGGAAGACATCGTCAAGCTGCACCTGCAGATCATGGCCGTGGCTTTTGGTTGCAACTACAGCCGCGTTGCGACGCTGCAATGGGGCGACGGCACGGACGGCACGAAGTACACCGTGCCATCCAACGCCAGCCTCGGCTGGACCTTTCACCAGCTGAGCCACCGCATCCAGTCGGACTCGGCGAGCGGCATGAATCCGACCGCCGAGCAAGCTCACCACGAAATCGACCAGGTGCGCATGCAGTCGTTCTTGGCGGGTCTAGACGCCTTCAAGGCGCATGGTCTCCAAGACTCGGCGCAGATCGTGTGGACGAACACGCTCGCAGACGGCCCGTCGCATTCGACGCATGGCGTGCCGATGATCGTCTGGGGTAGTGGCGGCGGCTACCTCAAGCAAGGTCAGTACATCGACACCGCCGGCACCGCGAACGCCAAGATTCTGAACACGCTGATCGCGGCCGCCACGCGCGACGCGGCCATGACTCCGGCGATTGCCGGGGGGGCGGGTCTGTACGACGCCATGAAGGCGTAACGGCGTCCCGCTTCGCGCTTCACCGGTAGCTCGTGCGGGTGGCCATGCCCGCTGGTTTCAGGTTTTGGGGCTGCTGCGCCTCCGGCGGCCCCTGGCCTCCGGCTTAGGCCGTAGCACTCCGTGGAGTCCGTCCAGCACACCGGACTCCGTCCACTGGGCTCGTTTTCGCTGCGGTCCGACGGCCACGTGCTCTCCGTGGGTGGTAGGCACCGCCCCTTTGGTCTTCGCGAAAGCCTCGCCAAAAGCCCGAACCTGGTGCGCCGGTGTTCCACAAAACGCCTGGCGATGCCGGCTCGCGGCGTCCGTCTAGCGCGTTCCGCCGGCCGGTTTCTGGGGCTTTTCCGGCGCAGCGCGGCCCATCACCTCTGCCGGGCGGTGTGGAGCCTGACCCACACGGTATTGATCGGCAGCTGTGCGCGCGCACACCTAACGCCTGTCCCCTACTGAAATCGCGGCTACCGGCCGTAGCTGCGTCTAGCCATCATGGACTCCGCGAATTGTACTGTTCTATTGGCGGTGACAAGCAGCCTCTTGTTTCTCAATTGCATGCCCGACTTGAATGCGCTGTCGGCCGAAACGGGGAGCGCGGGACAGCCCGGAGCTGGCGCGCCGACCGATTCAGGCGGCGCGCTGACGACCGCGGGCTCTGGGGGCGACTCATTCGGCGGCTCCGCCGTGGGCGGCGGAGTGACCGCTGGCACCGGCGGTGAGCCCGCCGACGCAGGATCTGGGAACGTGAGCGGCGCGGGTGCTGTCAGCGCCGGAGCGGGAACGGGCGGCACCGCGGGGGCGGACGGCGGAGCCGGAGCCGGCGCCGGCGGCCGAGCGGGAGCCGGCGGCGGAGCGGGGATGGGCGGCGGAGCGGGGATGGGCGGCGCGCCCACCTGCCCCACGTCTCCGGTCGGCGCTAGCGCGTACTCGACCTTCGATCACTCCGATTTATCGGGACCGGGCTTCGTTGATGCAACCCCAGGCACAGCCATGAGCACGACGACGGGGGCCACGGGGTCATCGGCTTGGGACGCAGCTGTGGGCAACCGGTGCCCAGGAGCTTTGCGTTTCACATTCGCCTTCAGCGAGTACGTGTCCGGCAATCCGTATGAAGTGGGCGCCGGATATTACTATTTCGTGCGCGCAGATTGGAGCAACTGGTCCGCGCTGCACGTCATGGTCCAGGTGTCGCCAAGCAACGCTCCGATCGAGAATCTGCGCTTGTTCGTGATCTCCGGCAGCCAGTACTTGTACCATTCAACGGTTGACGCCTCAAACTTCAAGACGGGGGCGTGGAACGACATTGTCCTACCACTCGTCGCCGGCTCTGATTATGACCCTACCTCCGTGGGTCAGATTGGCGTGCAAGCCGCGCTCGACCCCGCTGGTACCTCTGGTATTCCTGCCACGCCGCCAACGGTGAACATTTGGCTGGACGACATCTGGCTCGAGCCCAAATAACGGCAATCACGCTGCACTCCGCGCGCCGCGTCCGCTTGCCAACCCACTCGGCCCTTACTCAGGTTCAGACGGACTGAGTGTGGCGTGAGGGTGTGTGGGCAGCGACCACAACCCGTCGAAATTCGCCATCCGCGCGGTGTATTGCCCACCTTCTGGGTGGAGCTCGGCGTTGCGGAATTCGCCAGCTCACGCATGCTCATTACATACCCGCTGATCCGGCCGTTACTTACTCCGGAGAATCATGTTCGAGAATCCGCTGCGTCTGGCTCTAGCTCTGGCTGTGCTGACCTTGAGCAGTGCTTGCGCACGAGGTGGCCACGATAACGCGCCCTACGCTTCTGACGTTGCTGACGCGGCGGACAAACCGATACCGGACTCGGACCCGTGCGCTACGCCCAACAAAGGTTGTGCGTGTGAGACGAATGACGAGGTCGTTGATTGCGGGCAAGTGGAGCGGCGCTCGGGAGACTACGTCTCGTGCACGATGGGCAAGCGCACGTGCACGAGTGGAACGTGGGGCGAGTGCATCGGTGACCGCGTGGCCACGATATCTGCGCCGAGTGGCGTCAAAACGCTCGCTTTGGGCAGCTCTGCGGCTTGCCCCGACAACCCGTGCGACCCGTATTGTCAGCGCATTGCGGATGATTCGACCAACCTGGCGGTCGATGCCGGCGCGTTCACGCTCGATGCCGGCTTGGTACTGAAGGCGACGACGCCACTACCCAGCGGTGCGGGCTGCACGGGCCTTGCCGTGACACCAGCATCCCAAAACATCACCATCACGCAAGCCAACACGGAGAACGTCAAAGCCGAGTACTTCAATCAAATCAGTACGGCGGTGAGCTCGATCCCGTCGACCTGGACAGTGACCGCGACGCGCAACGAAGCCAACATCGACAACAACTACGCCGGCTCGGCACCTGGAATCACCGGCATTGGCGCGACGAACTGGTCGGCACGTTGGACGGGCTCGGTGATCCCTACCACGACCGAAGCGTACACCTTCTACACCGCGACTGACGACGGCGTGCGGCTGTGGATCAACGGAACGCTAGTCATCGACCATTGGCAGAATCAAGTAACGATCGAGTACGCCTCGGCTCCGATCAACTTAACGGCGGGCGTGCCTGCACTGTTTCGCTTCGAATATTATCAGGGCAATGGCGGAAGCGCGGCGTTCTTGCGCTGGAGTTCAGCAACTATCTTCAAGCAGGCCATCCCGGCCGCGAACATGGGAACTCCTACCGGCACGCGCCCGTCACGTCTCGTCGTGAGCCCGGCCAACCCGTCCTTCAGCGTTTCGCTCGTTCCCTCTGGCTGTTACTCCGGTACGCTTTCCGCAGCTTGGACGCTCGACCGCTTGGACATTGCAGCGGTCAACAATGGCGCTGTCAACATGCTCGGCGCGGTCCCCGGAACGCTGAACGTGACCGCCTACGCCGGGCAATTCTCAGCGACCGGGCAGCTGAACGTGACGGTCAACGCGACGGATACCAACTTCGCGCCTGCTGGTGCGGTCACGAATCTTGCCAAGGCCGTCTCCGGAACAGATCCCATGACGTTCTTGTATCCGTACGCGGCGACGGTGCTCCCGCTCGGTCTCGCGCCGCCTTACGTGCAGTGGGACAACGGCGGCACCGCAGCCAGCGCGGTACAGGTTTCTCTGCGCTACCCGGCGACCGGTACCCCGACGTTCTCTTGGAATGAGATCATCCCCGAGTCCAACCCGCCACACGCGACCTTGCCACAAGAGGTTTGGAGAGACCTCGAAAATACCGCCAAGGGCCAGGACGT
>JBDTYJ010000040.1:0-23806 GCA_040005755.1 Pseudomonadota bacterium | reverse complement strand
AATATGGATGCCGTGCAGCGCATCGCAGGAGCCGCGGTCGGTTCCAGCGAAAACGCGGTCAATGAGGGCGAGCGCTTGCAGCGCCTCGCTGAGGAGCTCGAGCAAAGCGTGAAGGGTTTCAAAATCGATCCGGAACGCGTCGCCCTGGACGACGCTGAGCTCAAAGCGCTGCCCAGAGGTCGCGCGTGACCGAAAGTAGATCCCGGAAACGCTCATCGAGTTGGGCGGTGCCCTCGGTGAGCTGGCCGGCGCTGGCGGCGCGCCCGCACCCTAGGCTTTCGTTCTAAGGGTGCACGAACACAACTGTGCCCTTTAAAGGCAGTAGTCGCGCGTGCCAGCCAGGCGGCACTTCCGGCTCGGTAAAAAAGAACAAGCGCCGCGCGTCTTCGGGCGCCAGGTTGATGCAGCCGTGGCTCTTCGGCACGCCAAAGCGGTCGTGCCAGTACGCGCCGTGCAGCGCGTAGCCGTCCTCGAAATACTGCACATACGGCACGTCGCGGAGCTCGAACTCTTCACCTACCTCGTCCGAGGCCATTGTCGTGGAGAGATGCTTAGTGTGAATACGGAAGATGCCGCGCTTGGTGGCGGTCGAATGGGCGGGATCACCAAGCCCCGCCTCCCCGCTTGAGATCAGCGTTGCGTACACGGGCTGCGTGCCGTCATAGGCCACCAGGGTTTGCTTGGTGACGTTCACATCCAGCCACTTTTCGCCGTTCTTGCCCCATGCCGGCATGCGCCGCGCGGGGTCGATGCGCGAAGCATCCTGGTCGCTGAGCCATTTGCCACCTTCGACTTCGAAGTGCAGGCGGCCGTGGAAAAACTTTTGCTTGCCGGTCAGATGCACGGCCGCGCGATAGTCTGCGGCCTCGGCTTCGCGGAATTTCCTCTTCTTGACGTCATACTCCCAATACTTCGCGTCGGGCGAGCGGACGAAAGCGAACGGCAAGGTGATGCCTTTGCCGATCTCCACACCGTGAAAGCTCGAGCCTTGAATGGGGCGCAAGCGATCGATGGCGACCAACGTCAAATCACTGGTTACGCCGTAACGCCGCCCCGCGCTCAGGAACGTCTCCAAGAGCGAGTAGCCGACTTTCGGCCGCATGTGATCGACCACCGCGTCCGCGCCGTTCGCGGCCTTCGCGATGTCCAAAAATTTAGGGAGCGAATCGCTTTGTTTGCTGGCCCATGCTTGGCCGGCGTCCGGCGGAGTCGCACCACCCAGCCAAACTTGCGGCGCGTAGTGTGCGCCGACTTCACCCTCTGCAGTCAGCCAGGTGCTCATGCGTTCGGCGAGCTCCGGCTCCGCTTGAGCGAGCTCGGCTTCGCTGGGCACGCGCCCGTAAATCGGTCCCGGCTTGCGCACGGTGCCGTAAATGTATGGCAGGCGGCGCGACACGTCGGGGAGCGTGCCCAGCGTCGCGACCACCGTTTTGTCGGTCGGGTCGGTCGTCGCGGTGGGACCCACACACACGAAGCCCTCTGGCTCGACGTGAAACCACCCGCCCGGACAGCCGTCGAAGCCCGCCGCTTTGCCCGTTGTCGGCGACCATGCACCCGCTCGCAGGTAACCGAGCTTCGTCGCACTGGATGACGGGGCGGCGAAGACCCACGCGCGCAAGGCCTTCGCGAACACGCGCGGCCCGGACGGCGCGCCGTCCGGTGGCGGCTCGTGAACCTCGCCGTCCAGCGTCACCCTCGGCAGACGCGGCGCGTGCGCGAGTAGCGGGGCACTCGCCGCTGACGCGGGCAGCGCGGGCTCGACCACCCGAGTCAGCGCCGGTGCAGCGCCTTCCGGGTCGCGGTGACAACCGGCGGCGAACGCAGCCGAGCTACACGCGAAAACAACCAGGGCACTGCGCATTCCAGCTGCGAGATGCCACGAAGCAGCGGGGATCGGCCAACAATCTCGCGGAGATCTGGCGAACGCTGCACAAAAAAGGGCAGCGGCCCGGGCGGAGGGGGGGGGACACCTCGGGCTGCTGCCGAGTCCCAGTCCTTGCACGACCCATACCGTAGCTGGTGAGCGAGTATATCGAATATTTATGCGTTATCTTCGGCCGATCGTAGTGCAACTTTGAAAGACGGCTTGCGAATCAGCAATGGCTGGGCGCACGAACCGGAGTTCCTCCGACTCGGGACCGGGCGGGAAAGCGCCAAAACCTCGACCAATGCGGGCCGAGTCTCTACTGTGCGGTCCCTCAAGTGACTCGACCTCTCCTCCCCCAAGCCCTGCTCCTCGCGCCGCTGCTGCTGTCCCTGGTGCCCGGCTGCCACTCCAAAGCCGAACCACCCGCTCCTAGCGCGTCAGCCGCTGCGCCCGCCGCGCGCGCCACGGCTGCTCCTGCGAGTGCCAGCGTCGCGCCTGCGCTGACCGCCGCGCCAAAAGCCAGCACGCCGCGCAACGTGCTGCTCTTGACGATCGACAGCCTGCGCGCGGACATGCCGTGGACCGGCTACTCGCGCGCGATCGCTCCTAACCTCACCAAGCTGGCAGAGCAAAGCGTCGTGTACACGAACGGCTACGCGCTCTCCAGTTACACCGCGAAGAGTGTCGCGGGTTTCTTGTCAAGCCGCTACCCGTCCACCTTGTACCGCAGCGGTTACTTCTTCGCGAGCTATCCGAAGTCGGACACGTTTCTGGCCGAGGTGCTGTCCGAACATGGCGTGCTCACCAGCGCCTGGCATGCCCACTTGTACTTCCGCGGCGTGGGGTTGGATCAAGGCTTCGCCACCTGGCAGTTCGCGCCTGGGATCATCTTCGATCCCGAAACGGACAACTCGATCACCAGCCAACTGATGACCGAGCTCGGCATCAAGCTCTTGAGCAAGCCCGAGAGCACAGGCAAACAGTTCTTCGCCTGGGCCCACTACATGGACCCGCACGATCAGTACAACAAGCACCCGGAGTCGCCGGATTTCGGTAACAAGAACCGCGATCGCTACGATTCGGAGGTATTTTATACCGATTTATGGCTGGGCAAGCTGCTGGATTTCGCCCGCGCGCAACCGTGGTGGAAAGACACCGTGGTCATCGTGAGCGCGGATCACGGCGAGGCCTTCGGCGAGCACGGTTTCTACAAGCACGCATTCGAGATCTGGGACGTGCTCACGCGGGTACCACTCTTGGTATTCGGTCCAGGCATCACGCCCAAGCGCATCAGCGAACGCCGTTCGCACATCGACCTCGCGCCCACCATTTTGGACTTGATGGGCGTTGCGCCCGAGCCTGCGTTCATGGGCAGGACCTTCGCGCCCGAACTGTTCGGCGCCAAACCGGACAACCGCGAACCCATCTTAAGCGAGCTGACGGAGGATTCGCATAACCCGCCGCGTCGTGCCGTGATCCAAGGCGACTACAAGTTGATCGTGATCAAGGAACGCAAGTACATGCTGTTCAACTTGAGCAAGGACCCAGGTGAAGAAACGGATCTGGCCGCGACCGAACCAGATGCCCTCAACGAGATGAAAGCCGTGTACAGCAAGCTGTACGAGAAAATGCCCGTCGTGGAGCCCTACGGCGGGGTAACCCTCAAAGAGGGCGGCACGGCAAACGGGCCACTCGGACCTAAGCCGCCGAAATAGGCGCCCCGACGCTCGAAGCGCAGCTTTTGGGTTTGGGGTGCTCCTGCGCGACGCTGATGATTAAGGTTTGGCAGGCGCCGACGGGGGCGGCTTCGGGGCTGCTTTGGCGGGCGCTTTCTTGTCAGCCGGTTTCTTATCGCTCGCAGCGGGCTTCTTCTGGGGCGCACTCGGCGGCTTGGCGGGGCCATCCGGGTTTGTCGGCGGATTCTCGCGGCACCTCTGCGCGCAGATCGCGGAAGCCTTCTTGCACTGTTCCACGCACGCAATGACTTGGTCGCACGCCAGGTCGCAGTCGGTCTCGTGCGACTGGCACTCCGTGTCGCAGCTCTGCACACTGAGTCGCAATGCGTTCGGCACGCTCGCGCCCTGTCCGAACAGCGTCGGAGCGAGCAGCAGCAGGCCGCAGCACAAAGGGAGCCAGCGCATGGCGTTCAATGAACCTGTCCGCTGGCAACGGCCGCCCGCGAGGTAGCTGAAGAGCGTCGGGCTTAAACCCAATAATTACCGCTACTTGACGACTGACGCCAGGTCTTGCTCGACCTGTTCTGCGGAACTCGTGACCACGCGCGCATACCAACGGCTGTATTCGGTTTTCGCGAGGTAGTCGTTGCCCTTTGCGCCGGGCACCTTGTACAGCTCCAGCGTGCCGAGCGGCTTCGAGCCCGCAAAGTAATCGACCGTGACCACGCTGCTTTCCGGGCTCACCGGTGCACTGGGCTTCTCGACCCAGTCTTGCACGTGCAAGCGCCCGAGCTTGCTCACCCAGTTACCAACCGTCTCGTCCAACTTGCTCGGCGTTGCGCTGTCGGCCCAGCCGTCCTTCTTATCGGCCAAACGAGTCAGGATGCGCGATTTGCCGCCCTTACTGACTTTAACCCGCGTCACGTCCTCCTGCTTGAACTCGTGCAGATCGCGCTCCGGCAAGCGCATCTCGGCGTATTGCAAGCCGCTGACGATGTCACCCGAGATCGCGAATACGTCGCCCGTGCCGGCCTTCGCGTAGCGCTCACTGCCGCCCGGCGTCGCGCCGCCGATCAGCAGCGTTTGCTCCTTGCCAGCGACCGTGACTTTTAGCGTGCCCTCGGGCTTGTCCAAGCCGAACTCTTCGACGCGCGAGCCTTCGACTTTGCCCACGGCGCGCAAAGCATGCAGCGGCGCCAGGGTTTTCACTAGGTCATCGGCAGCTTTCACGGCGATGAAATGCACCGTTTCGCGTTCCGCGGGCGGGGCCGGAGCGCCGGCGTCCGCACCCGGCGCGTGCGGCGCCACAGCACTCGCCTTGTCTTTTTCGACGGTGCCGACGTACCAACGGCCAAGCGCATCTTTCTTCGGGTCGATGCGAAGCTTACGCGTCCCTGTTTCGTAGCTAATCGAGGTCACGGAGTCCGGGTTACCGCCCCAAACCTCCACCTCCGTAGGCTTCAGCGACAGCTTTGCTTGGTCTTCATCTCGTGTCCATACGCCGAGCGCCACGACGGCCGAGGCGCCGAGCAGGGCCAAGTGCACAATTTGACCTTTGAACAAGCTCATCGCTGGGCTCCTCCCGCGCGACGCGAGCGGCGGCTGACGAAGACGCCCGCTGCCATCACCAAGCAAGGCGCGCCGAAGATCGTTGCGTAGAACCAGCTCAGATCTTGCTGTTTCGTCTTTTCGATGTGTGAGTCCTCTTCGCTCGTTTCGGCACCAGCGAAGCTCTCCTCACCGACCAGCCAACGCACGGCGTCGGCTAGAAAATATTGATTGCCGGGCACGTTACTCATCACCAGATCGGTGAAGGCGTCCGCGTCAGCGACGACGAAAGCGCGCATTTCTTTGGTTTCCGGCTTCTTGTCGGCGGGCTTCTTGTCGGCGTTCGGCGCTGGAGTCGGCGTACCCGCTGCAATCGGCTTCGAGACCGCAGCAGCAATGTTGTAGGAACTCGCCTTCTCCGCGTCCTTGTCCAGGACGAAGTTCCTATTGCGATCCGCCCAGGTGCCACTCGGTGCGCGCACCGAGAAGTCGATCTTCGCGGTGGCGTTGCCCACACGGTCGAGGCTGCCGGCGCCGAAGAATACGACCGACGCGGCGGGCGCATTGCGGCTCAATGTTGAAACGGACGCGTGCGACGAAAAGCTATTGGTGACCAGCCGGGTTTGATCGGAGCTATTGAACGCGAGCCGAACATGGCTGTGCTCGTTGGCTAGCACCGTTGGCGAGTACTTCAGCTGCGCGAGGCCAGCGAGCGCTTCCAACCCCGGCGGTACGGGCTCAGGAGCATCGGGCACCGTCGGCGCGGGTGACCTAACCTTGGGGGGCGCACTCGGGGCCGGGCGCGCGGGCGCCGCGCTGGGCGCGCTACTCGCGCTGGTGGTCGGAAGCGCATTCGCCGCGTGCGCTTCAGCGACCGTCGTTGGAGCGACTGCCGTTGGCGCGCTGACTTGCGAGCTGTTTGCGTCGGGGTCGAGCGCGATCAGAAGGTGGCCGCCGCGATCCGCATAGCGCTGGAGCGCATTGATTTCCTCGGGGGCGAACGGATCGGCGGGACCGAGGACCAGCACTACGTCGGCGTCGTCGGGAACTTCACTGGCGAGCCCCTGGGCCAGACCCAAGTCTTTGACGGTGAAGTTTTGCTTTTGCAGGATCGTCTTGCTGATGGTGGTGGAGCGCGAGGCTGACTCCGCCTTGCCCTTGTTCGGCTCGTTCAGCTCACCGTGACCCACGGTGAAATAGGCGGTGAGCCGAGCGCGCGCCAGCTTGAGCAGCTGTTCCTTGACGTCACGGTCCAGGGTTTTCAACTTGGGTCGTGCGGCTTCGATATCGGTGCCCAGCGTCACCGTATAGGTGACGGAGTCACGCGCCAGAATGATCACGCCATCTTGGCTGGCGTGCAGCTCTTTGGCGAGCTTTGGCGAGAGCAGGCGATCGGTAATTTGAATCTGGAGCTTGGGCATTCCCTTGCCCAGCTCACGCAAGTATGAAGCCACTTCAGTGCGCACTTCGTTCACGTCCGGGAAGAACGCGACCACGCGCACCGGCTCGACCAAGCTGGCCGAAATCTTGCGCGTTGACTCGCTGGGGCGGGACGTTTTGAAGTACGAGTAGTCCGCCTTCCACGTCACTCCGCCTGCGGCATACACGAACAGAGCCGCGTAAATGGCCGCTACCACCAGCGTGAGCCCAGCACTGGCCGCTGCCCAGACGCGGCGGCTCTCCGGGCGTTCGGCGCGCCGCATCGGCCACAACGCGGTTTCGGCGAACAGCATCGGGATCAAGCTGACCGCGCACAGCGCGATCCAGAGCACGCGCAGCTCGCCCAGCAAGTGCTCCTTGCGCGGTGAAGTCAGGCGGCCAATGCCCAGCTTCTCGATCCCGGAATCGGTGGTTGCAAAGTAAATGCCAAGCGCAACCAAACCGGCCACGGACAACAACGCGAGCAAGGTCTCGATCGACTTGCGCTCCCCACCGCTCTTGAAGCGCGGCGAAAAACGCAGCGCGGTAGCGATGAGCACGCACAAGAGCCCGAGCGCGGTCGCGGCGCCGGCGCCCTTTTCCAGGCCGGAAAGCACGCGCTCGCCCAGGAACACGAGCACCATGCCGGTGCCGTACAGCGGAAAAATCCAGCCGGGCGCGGCACCCATGCTGACCCCTACGGGGCCGCCGGGCGTGTGAGCTACGGGCTCGTTCAGCGCCATCGGCGGGCCTCCAAGACCTTGGTGGCAGCCAATAGAAAAAAGTACGTGATCATCAGGTAGTAGGCGACGCGATCGAATTGCAGCGTGCCGATCATGAATGTTCGGTAATTTTCGTTGTGCAGAGCCAAACTCGCGAAGAACGTATTGAACGGTGGATCGACCGCACGCGCCACGACCCAGAGCAGGACGAACGAAGCCACCATCACCGCCCCGATAATCACGGCCACGACCTGTGAACGCGCGAGCGACGAGGCGAACAGGCCGATCGCGGTGACGGCCGCGCCGAACAAAATCAGCCCTGTATAGCCGACCAGGATGTGCCCCACGCTGACCTTGCCGCGGATGTAAACCAACAGCGGCATGTAGCAGGTGAGCAGGTTCATCAACGTCAACATGCCGAACGATGAGATGAACTTGCCGAGGACGATGTCACGGTCCTTGATGGGCGCGGTGTTCAGCAGTGTGATCGTGCCCGACTGACGTTCCTCGGCCAAAAGGCGCATCGAGAGCAGGAGCCCGGCGCCCATGGTGGCGGCGGTCGAGTCGTAGAAGAATTGCGCCAACAGCTGCGCTGATAGCCGCTTCGGATCGAGGCTGGCGTAATAGAACAGAATTCCGTCGACCAGCAGCGCGGCGGCGATGATCGCCGAGCCCAGTGGCGAGCGCATGTAGGCATACAACTCGCGACGGGCAATGGTAAGCGCGCGCATCAGGAAGGCTCCTTCAGCAGCCCGCGTTCGAGCGCCTCGGCCTGCTGTTTCTTGCGGCGCTTGCGGGCCGGCTGCGTTGCGCCCTCACCGAGCAGCTCCAAAAACATATTTTCGAGCTCTTTTTCCTTCGAGAATTGCAAAATGCCAAGCCCGGCCTGGATCAAGCTGCGGCTCACCGTTTCGCGCACGTCACGAGTGGTGGCAACTCGCAACGAAGCGATCCCCTCCCCGGCTTCCGCGGGCTCGAGCGTTTCGACCTCACGCACCCCTTCCAAGCCGGAAAGCGCTGCTTGTGCCTTTTCGGCAGCGGCCAGCGCGGACAGCCCCGGCGCGCGCAGCGTGAGCTCGATACGCATCCCTTGTTTGAGCGTCGCGCTCAGGTCCGCTTCCGTTCCAGACCAGGCGATGCGGCCATCGTCGATGATCAAGATGCGATCGCAGGTCTCGCTAATCTCCGTCAAAATGTGGCTCGAGACCACGACCGTGTGCGCGCCACGCAGGCTGCGAACCAGCTCCCGCATCTCCATGATCTGCACCGGATCCAGTCCGGAGATGGGCTCATCCAACACCACCAACTCGGGCCCGTGCACGATGGCCTGCGCGATCCCGACGCGCTGCTTGAACCCGTGCGAGAGGGATCCGATCAACTGGCCGGCGACATCCCCAAGCCAAGTGAGCTCAGCCACATCGGCCACCCGCTTCTTGACGTTGCTTGTGGGCACGTTTCGCAAGCGCGCTGCGTACGAGAGGTACTCATTGACCGTCATGTCCTCGTACAATGGGGGTCGGTCCGGCAGGTAGCCGACCTTGGCTCGAACGTCGTCCGGCCGCTCCACGACATCGTAGCCCGCAACCTTCACGCTGCCGCTCGTCGGCAGGAGATCGCAGGCGAGGACACGCAGGGTGGTGGTTTTACCAGCACCGTTCAAGCCGAGCAGGCCGATCACCTCGCCCTGCGCGATGCTGGTGGAAAGTGGCCCGATCGCGCGCCGATCGCCGTAGTATTTATAAAGTTCCTGGATCTCGATCACGGGATTACCGAAGATGGTGACGGGCCGGCCCCAGCGGGGCCCGTTGCTGCGGTCCCGCCGTTACCACACTCTGCCGCCGCCTGGGACCCCGAGCGGGCAGCAGTTATTCCCGCGCTCGCGAAAATGCCGTCAGAACCCGCCATTCAACCGCTCAGTGAAGCCCACGGTGAAGCGGGCGCGCGCGTGCACCGACCCGCCACTGGTAGTGCGGCTTCGCCGCTATCGGCCAGCGAGTTGGCGGAACGCGTCCGGGCGGCAGGCCAGGATCTGGGCTTCGTGCGGGTGGGTTTTGCGTCCATCGATCCGCTCGAGGCTGGCGCGGAGCGCTTATCGGCGTGGCTGCGCGAAGGGCTACACGCCGAGATGGGCTACCTGCGGGGTCCGCGGCACGACCCAAAGCAGCTCTTGGCAGAAGCGAAGACGTTGATCGCAGTCGCGCTTGCGTATCCCGCGGCACCCGCCGGGTTAGTGCCACTGCGCAGCGGTGAGCACGGCACGCCCCTCACCGGCATCATCGCGCGTTACGCGCGCGGCGAGGACTACCACGACGTCATGCGCAAGAAGCTACGCCGGCTCGCGGACGCAGTCGCGAACTTGCTCGGCCGCCCGGTGTTGGCACGGCATTGCGTGGACACCGCGCCGCTCCTGGAGCGCGCGGCGGCGGAACGCGCTGGCCTTGGTTTCGCGGCAAAATCGACGATGACCATCATCCCTGGCGTCGGCAGTTACGTGATGCTCGGCGAGCTCCTGGTGGACGCGGAAATTCCCGCGGATGCGCCGATAGCGCCGCGCTGCGGCTCGTGCCGGTTATGCTTGGATGCCTGCCCGACGGGCGCAATCGTCGACGCACACGTGATCGATGCGCGGCGTTGCATCTCGTACCTCACGATCGAGCTGAGTGGACCGGTGCCGCGGGAGCTCCGGCCGTTGATCGGGCTGCGCGTGTTCGGCTGCGATGTCTGCCAGGACGTGTGCCCGTTCAATGCCAGCGCGGAAGGTAAACCGTCCGCGCCGGAACTCGCGGCTCGTCCGCACCTGGTCGCCCCGGACCTGATCAGGCTCCTCGAGTTGGGCTCTGCGCGCTATAGAACCTTGGTCAAAGGCTCGGCCCTGCGTCGCACGCATCGCGCTCAGCTTGCGCGGAACGCCGCCATCGCGCTCGGCAACAGCAAAGACGCGCGCGCTGTGATCCCTTTGGCACGCGCGCTATCCTCACACACCAGCGCACTGGTGCGCGGACACGCCGCCTGGGCGCTAGGGGAAATCGGCGAGCCGGCGCGCGAGCTCGCCTGGCAGTCGCTGTCTTGCGCGAGCGCGCACGATAGCGACGCTTTCGTGCGCGAAGAGGCGGCGCTTGCCTTAGCGCGCCTGGTGCCTGCAAGTTAAGCGGTCGACGTGGTTCAGCGCTTTTCGTCGTTCGCTTCGGCCGCGTAGCGCGCTTTTTGCTGTTTCGTATCGCGCACGTCGAAGTCGTCCGCCGAGCGCGGAAAGACCGGGGATCGGAACAGCTGGCGCAGCAAGTTCAGCGTCGCTCCCGGGCGCGCCTCGGCGAGGTTCTCCGCATCCGGATCGGGCGCGCTCAGATTGTATAGCTCGGGTAACGCGGCTTCCAGAGACAGCACGAGCTTCCAATTGCGGACCGGATCGATGATCCCAACACGCACAAGCACATCTTTAGAGGCGGCGGTGAGCAGCAGGGGCAAACGCCGCGCAGGGCGATTAGGCACCAGGTACCCCAGCAAATCTTCACCCTGATAGCCAGCAGAGGGGGCATCTTGCTGCATGTAACGCGAGAGCGTCGGCGCGACATCCACCAATGACACGCGATCTTTCACACGGTGCGAGCCAAGGCCTGGCGCGCGCAGCACGAGCGGCACGCGTATCAGCTGATCCCAGAGAAACACCGAGTGCACCCAGAACCCGTCGCGACCGAGTGATTCCCCGTGATCGGATACGAAAAGCACGATGGTGTTGTCCATCTGCTTCTTGCGTTCGAGCTCCCTCAGCAACCGCCCGAACTCGGCGTCGATGCCGGAAGCCACGGCGTTGTAGCGCCAAGCGCGCTGCTTCGGGTCTTCGGCAATGTGCTGGCGCTCTGCGATTTGAGCCACGTATTTGGCGTCCAAATCTGCCCAGTTGTGCTGGTCGAAATTGAACAGCCAAAGCAAGAATGGCTTATCCGTATGGGTGCGCCCGCCCAAGAACTCGATCGCACGGTCGACCAGCGGCTTAGCGGTGGTTTGCTGCGCGCCGTAACCCCACACCTGTAGCGCGGCAGGGTAATCGGCGATGTCGACTGCGCGATCGAACTTGAAATCGGGGCGCAGCTTACCGATGAACTCGTGCGCGGACTTCGCAATCAACAGCACCCGATCGTAACCATTGCGCTCTGCCACCCGCAGCAGATCATTGTCCGGCGTGGTGGAGACATCGTAGTTGCCTCCGGTTAACGCTGGCAGCGAGCGCAGGGTGTCCGAGCCCGCCGCATATGCCTCACGAAAATCCAGCGCTGAATCTGCGAAGCGCGCCAAATTCGGCATCACGGCGGGATCGCGCGCCACGTCATTGCGCAGCGTGTCCACGTAGTACACGATCACGTTGTAGCCGCGCTTTGGCCCGCGCAACGCAGCAATCTGTTGCTCGAATTCAGGCGCTAGCGCGGGCGGGGCCTGCCATTCCTGCGCGCTGCTCGGCGCCCCAAGCGGGAAACGCTCGCGCAGCCGCTCGATGCGCGACAAGTACAGCCCACGCCAGTGCAGTGGATCCTTGAAAAAGGCCTCGGCGATCTGTTCGCGGCGCAGCACACGGCCGACGTACGCCTCTTCCAACCACACATGGCGCAGCCAATCATCGATGCGGACGCGAATCGCCGGCACGGCGATGAACAGCAGCAGCCACGTGCAGCCCAGCGCCCCGAGCGCTCGAACGGCCGCCACGCCACGGCGGAAATCGAGCGTTGCCGCTTCGAGCACGAGCGCGAAGGCAGCGCCCAGCAGCAACGCTGAGGCGAGCTCCAAGATCGTGTGTAGGCGAACGTACACGGAGACGTACTGAGTCAAATCAACCCAGATCACGCCCGCGGCTATCGTCACGAACAATGCGACGTACGGCGCAACCACCCAAGCGCGCCCGCTGGCCCTCAGCCGCCCGAGCGCACGGATGAGCAATGCCGATCCCAGCGCGGTCACTGCTCCCGCGCAGCCCATGAACACCACGGGACCGATGGTGGCGGCGCGAGTCCGGGCTACGTGCTCGCCGCTGAACGTGGCAATGGCGGTGCTAGCGCTCGCTAGGCCCGCAATGACTCCGTAAAATGTGGGGCGAATTGCTACGGCACGACGCCCGGCCGCGACGCGGTGCCCGAGCAACCGCCATTCCAACCAGATCAGGCACGTGACGAGCACGCCGAGTAGCGCGCCCACAGCAGCGTATAACCCGAGCGCTGCAGCGACGTGATGCCCGACCGAGATATAGGGCCAGCCGGAGCGCACGCAGGCGTCTGCGCCGACTAGGCACCAGGCTGAAAGGGCGCCCGCGGTCACCAGCCGCGCCAGCAACCCGAGGAAATTGAAAGCGCTACTGTTGCGCTGGGCGGTAGGGGACACGGACGTGGGGTGCCAGAGCTCGGACGCTGCGGGGTGAGCAATACAGCATATTCAGCGCCGCCGCCGTTGTCACGGCGGCCGAAACGTTTTACGCCACTTTTGCGTGTCGAAACATGTCTGAACCGAACATGCCTGAGCGCGAACATGCCTGAGCTTAACCGGATCACGGGCGGCACCGACGCACGGCTGGCAGGCATTTCCTCCAAGCAGCTCGCGATGTTCGTGCTGTTCGGGACGCTGTCTATGTTGTTTGGCGCAAGCGTGGTCGGCTACCTGATCACCCGCGCGCAAAACGACGTGTGGAAGACGGCCAGCATGCCCAACCTGCCCATCGGGCTGGTCGCGAGCACTGTGCTGCTGGCCGCGCTGAGCGTCACCATGCATCGCGCGCTGAAGGCCGTGCGAGCGAATCATTTCGAGGCGACGCAGCGGATGCTGAGCGTCGCTCTCTTGATCGGCATCGCGTTCGTGATCGGGCAAGCGCAAAACTGGCGCGCGATGTACGCGGCGACCACCGCGGCTGATGCGCGCACTCTGTACGGCTTCACCTTCTACATGTTGACTGGGCTACACGCCCTACACGTGATCGGCGGCTTTGTGCCGCTTTGCATCGTGCTGGGCAAGGCGAAGCGCCGGGAGTACTCGAGCTCCAATCATGAGGGCGTGAAGCTGTGCACACAATATTGGGACTATCTCGGCGTGGTCTGGCTGATCTTGCTGGGTGTGCTGTACTTCGCGACCTGATGAAGAGCTTTTTCTGGGACTTTTTCGGGCCACGCGCTGAGGGCACCGCGCAGCACTTTCTGGTGCACCTGCGCGAATTCCTGAACAAGCAGGCTTGCCCGGACATGCCCACGGGGCTGCGCTCCGAGCAGGCGGGTCATCAGGCCGTGTTCTGTTGCCCTCCCCCCGAGTTCGAGACTCGCATCGCTGCCAGCCTGCGTCCGCGACGTATCACGGATGACGCGCCGCCCCCGGACAGCTCCCTGAACGGGCCCCCCTCGAGCTAAGGAGACAGGCGCGTCACCGCCCAGCCGCTCGCGCTCGCTGCGTACGAGAAGCGGTCATGCAAGCGCGCGTCTTGGCCGAGCCAAAACTCGATGCGTTGCGGCTGGAGCAGGTAGCCGCCCCAAACCGGAGGCCGCGGCACCGCTTGACCGTGAAAGCGCGCTTCGGCCTCAGCGAGCCTGTCCTCGAGCGCGGCCCGCGACGCGATCACTTGGCTTTGCGCTGATGCCCACGCGCCGATCTGACTGGCACGCGCGCGCGCAGCGAAATAGCGATCCGACCATTCGACGGAAGTTCGCTCCACCGATCCTTCGAAGCGTACTTGGCGGTTCAAGCCGGGCCAGAAGAAGACCAGCGCCGCGCGCGGATTTTGCTCCAAATCACGGCCCTTGCTGCTGCCGTAATTGGTGACGAAACTCACCCGGCCTTCATGCAAGCCTTTGTATAAGACGATGCGCGCCGCGGGTCGCCCGTCAGCCGTGGCGGTGGCGAGGGTCATCGCGTCCGCGAAGCGAGGATCTTGTGCGCGTGCCTCGGAGAACCAGGCTTCAAACACGGCGAACGGATCTTCGCCGAGGGTTTCTTGGGGATCCGGAGCGGAGGAGGAGGTCACGTGCTACCACTTAGCGCGGAAACCAACGACGTACGCGCCCGAACGCGGATTTTCCACCGTGGGGGTAGATAAAAATAGGTACGTGGCCGCCCCCAGCCCGACGGCGCCGGTGGCCAGGCCAATCGTGGTGACCACGCCGTAGGTTTTGCCAGCTTTTGCGGCATCGAGCCCAACCGGGCTGCACGTGTTGCCAACGCACTCGGCGTTGACGGTGCTCTTCTTGCTCAGCACCGTCAGGCCAGCGACAACGCCGGTGATCAAGCCGGCCACGCCGACCCCGCCCAGCAGATACGCCGCGGCGTAGCTCGGGTGGGTACTCGAAGCATGCGGGGAGTTCGAAGTCGGGCGAGAGACCGCGGAAGCGCGGCCCGGAGCGACGCTGAGCGAGGCGTGCTCCCCTTCCCCGACGCGGCTGGTAAAAACTACATTGACGGTGCCAGAAGCTTGCACAAAAACGGTGTGCTCGCCCGGATCTACCGGCAGCGCGGTGTCCAAACTCGCGGCGCCGAGCTGGACGCCATCACGCCGCACCACGACGTCAGTGCGGTTGCTCGGGGTGAGGTGGATGTTCAAGGTGGGGACACGGGCCTCGAGCGCACGCGCGCGGTCGTTAGCGATGGCTCGACGGTCGTCCTCGTTAGGTAGCCGCTGCGCGACTTCTCGGAATAGCGTCCATGAGGTGGCGAGGCGCCCGAGCTTTTCTTCACAGTCGGCAATGTTGAACACGGTGCCTACCGCGGGATCCAAGCGGTTGCTCTCGCGAAACTTGGCGCAGGCGGTCGTGAAGTCTTTCTTCTGCGCGGCGCTACGGCCTTCCCGAAACAACGCTTCGGCGGCAGCCGGATCGCGAGCGGCGTCCTCAGCCCGGGCGGGCCCTGACCCGAGTAACGCCGAGACCAGTACCAGCCCTGCGACCGTGCCTTTTGCGCCCATCAGCGCTGACTTTATAACGCGGCTCATGCTCAATGCCGACGATCGAACGGGTTATCGTCCGGCACCAGCGTTTTCGCGCTTACAGCGTGGAACGTAAGGGCGGGCGCTGGGGTGCCTGCCGACCGCGGCAGCGGGGCATGCGCAGCGGCCTTGGCAACCACTGGCACCGACCCGCGCGTTGATCCGACCGCGGGAAGTCCGGGGTTTGCTGGAGGCGGCGCGGGTCGAACCAGCTCCGAGCTGGCGGGAGCAAGCGGGCTCGCTCCCGACGCGGTCACCGTGGTTGTCGGGAGCTCAGCAGGTGGCGCGCTGTGCCGGCGCAGCGCCAGCAGCACGATGAGGAAGCCGACGAGCGCTAGCGTAGCCGTCAATGCAATCAGCGCCGATGCCCCGCGGCGAGCCGGGCCGCTACTCCCGACCGTGGAGCGCGTGACGGGTTGCCCGGTCGCGGTGTCGGCGCGTCCGGTGATCGCCGAAGTAACCTCCACGGGCGCGACGAGCGTGGCTCCGTGCTGCTCCTCGTGGCTCGAAAGGCGTACGGCACTGTGAATTCGTGGTGAAGCGGGCGCGAACGACTCACCGAGCACCGCACTGGCAGCGCCCCGCAACGCGCCGCGCATCGCGCGCGCGTCAGCAAACCGCTCGCTCCTCGCAAAAGCCAACGCTTGATCGACGACCCGCGCCAATTCCTCAGGGACCTGTGGGGCGACCTCACGGATAGGCTGTGCCGACCGCGTGGCCGAGAGCACGAGCTGTTCTTGCAAGGTCGCCGCTTGGTGCACATGGCGCCCGGTGAGTAGCGTGAACGCCGTCGCACCGACCGACCAAATGTCGGTGCGACCGTCCACGTCGTGCCAGCGGCCCAGCGCTTGCTCGGGAGCCATGAACGCGGGTGTCCCTAGCACTGAGCCATTTTGCGTCGCGCTGGCGCTATGCACCGACAGCTCACGCAACCTCGCGATGCCAAAATCGAGCACCTTGAGTCGACCTTCACTGGTCAGAAATAGGTTCTCCGGTTTCACATCGCGATGCACGATGCCCTGCGCGTGCGCGGCGCTGAGCACCTCCAGCAGTTGATCGATGAGCGGCAGCACCTCACGCGCGGCGAGACCCTCGGGCTCAATGGCGAGCATCGTGTCGAGCGTTTGGCCGATCAACAGCTCCATGACGAGGAACGGTGCCTTGTCTTCAGTCAAGTCGTCGTCCAACACGGTGACCGCCCCCGGATGACCGACCGCGTTCGCCACGTAGCCTTCACGTAGGAAGCGCGCAGTGACTTCAGCGTCCAACGCCACTTCCGCGTGCAGTAATTTGATCGCAACGCGCGCCTGATTGCGATGTGTGGCCGCGTACACGCTGGCCATGCCTCCGATCCCGATCACCGCATCCAAGCGCCACTTGCCCTTGAGCACGGTCCCGAGCCGCGCGTTGGCGCGCCCGATGATGTCTTCGCGGATTGGCATACGGTGGTGCGCTCGAGACGCAGGTTATAACGCGGCGCGCGGCGCGGTCATTTCAGTGCTTCGTGTGCTTTTTGTTCGGGCGAAGCCGGCCCTGGGGCCCGTACTGGCGCTGCTGGCGGGCAACAAAGGGAGGAAATGCAGCCAGGTTGCGTAGCCTCGGTATCATTCACTCACCTTTTCTAGAGGGAGGTTTTGTCGATGGAAAATACGTCAATCAAGCGCTCTGCATTGTTCGTTGCTGGTGCCCTCGGTCTCGCCGGAGCTTTTTTCGCGGGGGCCGCCTACGCCGCCGACCCAAAGCTACAAGAGGCGGCGGATTTAATCACGAAAGCCACCGCGGCTCTGAAGGCGGCGACCCCGCCCGATGGTGCGAAGCGGTTCGGCGGCCATCGCCACGAGGCGGTCGAGCTTTTGACGCGAGCTCAGGCCGAAATCCTGAAAGCTCAGCAGTTTGCCGATAGGCAACCGCCGGCCGGCAAGAACCCAAAGCCGCCGGTCACGAAAGACCCGAAGCCGCCCCTCCCCAAGGGCTGACGTCGCGGGTTTCGATCGCATCGGGCCGTCCCACTCGGCGCGAGGTCGTGTAGATTGGGAGCGCCGTGACGATGCCAGGTTCGAAATCGCGTACTCGAGCGTTTGCATCCGCTGCGGGGGTTGTCTTGGCGTTGATCGCGACGGCGTCCTTCAGCGGGTGTTTCGTTTCGTTCGACGGCTATCACCTCGACGACGGCGGCGCATCGGGCGAAGGTGCACGCGGTGGCTGGGCCGGCGCAGGCGCGTCCGGACGCTCAGGCGGTCGCAGCGGTGCGGGAGGCAAGCCGGCGAACGTAGCTGGTGCGCCGAACGCGGCCGCAGGCAACGCTGGCATGAATGGCGGCGCCGCGAATGGCGGCGGTGCGGCGGGCGAAGCTGGGACCGGTGATATTATTGCGGGCGGCGCCGAGAACGGCGGCGCGGGTGCCAGCGGCGGCGGTACTGGCGGCGGCGGTACTGGCGGCGGCGGTACTGGCGGCGGCGGTACTGGCGGCGGCGCAGGCACGGCAGGGAGCGCAGGCGCGGGCGGCGCGCCGATGCATTGTCCCTCGGGAACCACGAACCGCGTCTCTTCGCAGATCCCGCTCCCGGGCGGCGGCTTTTACTGCATCGACCACGCGGAAGTCCGAAACAGCGACTACAAGGCATTCCTCGATGCGAACCCGGGGGCGCCCAGCGGGCAGATCGCCGCCTGCTCGCTCAACACGAGCTACGCGCCGCTCGTGACGCCGATGTGCAGCCAGTACGACCCAGCGAACAAACCGAACAGCCCCATCGCATGCGTGGATTGGTGTGATGCGGCGGCGTTCTGCAAGTGGGACGGTAAACACTTGTGCGGCAAGATCGGCGGCGGTGCCAACGCACAAACTGATTTTGCGGATGCTGCGAAATCCGAGTGGTATCGAGCGTGCTCCCATGCCGGGATGTACGACTACCCGTACGGCAACCTGTACAAGGGTGACTCGTGCGCGGGCCTCGACAACATCTCCGCCGTGCATCCACTGGCAACCCCGCAAACCTCGTGCGTCGGCGGCTACGACGACCTGTACGACATGAGCGGGAACGTGGCCGAGTGGGAGGATTCCTGCAGCGGGTCGAGCGCAGCCACCGACACTTGCGCTTATCGCGGCGGAAGCTACCTCGACAGCAACGCCGCCGTGGGCAGCTCGCCTTCGCTGCAGTGCAACTCGAACGTTCACGGCTCGCCGAAAATTGCGGTGAAAGCTCGCTTGACCGCCGATCCGGAGACCGGATTTCGCTGCTGTAGCGCGGCTTTGCCCGGCGCGTTCTGAGCTACGCGCTTGCGGGGCCCGGGCGCTCCGCTATATGACGTCGACAAATGCGAGTTTTGGTCAGCGGCGGAGCTGGATTCATCGGTAGTCACATCGTCGACGGCGCCTTAGCGCAAGGGCACACGGTTGCGGTGCTCGACAACTTGAGCTCGGGCAAGCGCAGCAATCTGCCAGCGGGCGTGCCCCTGTTCGAGGTGGACCTGCGCGATCGCGCGCGCGTGCAAGAGGTGCTGACCGAGTTCAAGCCAGAGCTCGTGAGTCACCAGGCCGCACAGGCCAGCGTTGCGGTGAGCGTGCGCGAGCCTCGCCTCGACGCAGAGATCAACATCATCGGCGGCCTCAACCTGCTCGACGCTTGCGTGGCGCAGCAGGTGAAAAAGGTAGTGTTCGCGAGCACCGGCGGGGCCATCTATGGTGAGGTGCCGGAGGGCGCGCGCGCTGCGGAAGACACTCGTCCCGCGCCGATCAGCCCGTACGCGATCAGCAAGCTCGCGTTCGAGCAATTGCTGGACGTATACCGAACCCATCACGGCCTGGAGAGCGCCGTGCTGCGCTACGCCAACGTCTACGGCCCCCGCCAAGATCCACACGGTGAAGCTGGCGTCGTGGCAATTTTCTTTGACAAGGCACTCGCCGGCGACACCCTGCGCGTCAACGCCCTTCAAACCGAGGGGGATTCTGGCTGCGTGCGTGATTACGTGTACGTCGCGGACGTGGCACGAGCGAACCTCGCGGCGCTCGGAGCGCAGCTCACGGAACGCGTGACCAACGTGGGTACTGGGCTGCCGGTAACTACGCTCGAGCTCGCGCAGCAGATCTCCGGCATCTGCGGCAAAGAAATGCGCGCTGTGTTCGGCCCCCCGCGCGCCGGCGACATCCAACGTTCGGTCTTGGACAATACGCGCTTCGAGCGCACGCTCGGCAGCACGGTGCCGCTCGCCGACGGCCTGCGACACACGTTCGCATGGTATCGCGCGAGCAAGTGAGGGTCTGCGCGGCCATCTTGGCCGCGCTCGTCTGGTGCCCTGCCTGCGCCGCGCCGCGCGCGCCCGCACGCGGTCCGGACAGCCAAGGCCACGCGGTCGAAGCGGAAGAGCCGCCCGTTACCGCCACGCCGACGCCACCAGCTGCGGGCGAGGCGCCTCTGGATGACTCGGGCGACAGCGATTCTGACGGCGACTCCGACGGGGAAGACGCAAGCTCGAGTGAAACGCTTGCTCCGCAGTCAGCCAGAGCTGTCCCCCACCCGCTCGACGGCTGGTCCGATGAGCGCATCGAACGCGCGGTGAGCACCGATTTGGCGTCACTCGGGCCCATGTCCATCGGTACGCCGAACGCCGGGGCGCTCATCAACGGCGTACAGGCGGTCGCTTCGCCGCTCTACACGCTGGTAAACCCCGGTGGGGCTTGGGGCACTCAGGAAACCATCGACTATCTGAACAGCGCCGTGCAGGCCGTGCACGACGAATTCCCCGATACCCCGCCGCTCGCGTTGGGTGACATCGGGGCGCGTCGTGGCGGGCCCTTGAAACCGCACATCAGTCACCAAGCCGGGCGTGACTTGGATATCAGCTTCTACTACCGCGACGGCACCAAGTGGTACGCGCGCGGCACCCGTGAAAACCTGGATTTCCCGCGACTATGGGCGCTCGTGCGCGCGCTCATCGCGAAAACCGACATCGATCTGATCTTATTGGATCACGGCTTACAAGAACCGTTGAAAGAATACGCTTTGGCGATTGGTGAAGACCCCGCCTGGCTGGATCAGATCTTCCCAGGCAAGGGCGCGCTGCGCCCCATCATTCGCCATGCGCCAGGGCACGCCACTCACCTTCATCTGCGCTTTTTCAATCCGCTTGCGCAAGAGACCGGGCGCCGTTGTTACCCTGCCCTCGCGCACCATCAGATCGTCAGAGCGCCCGAGCAATACCTGTCACATAAAGCCAAGAAGAACGAAACCTTGGCCATGATCGCTAAAAAATACGGCACTAGCGTGCGCGCGATTCGTGAGGCGAATGGCCTACGCTCGAACCTGATTCACGAGCAGGCCGTGTACCGCATTCCGATTAGCGGAGGCGGCGTGCGCATTCCGCACCTGGAACGCGTGCGCATCCCGGCGCGGCGCCCGCCGCCAGCCCGGCGCGAGCCCGTAAGCACGAGCCGGCTCTCACCGCGCGAACAAGAATAGCCGCCCCGCGCCGTGCGCTAGCTCTAGCTCGAGCGCATTGCTTGCGCTGGCCGTCCAATCGAGCTGCCCGGGGGCAAGCTCCTCGATTGGCTTGACTCGCACCTGCGCGCTACCGGGTTCGGCGTTGATGGTTTCGCAGAGTTGGTTCAGCACTTCGGTCATTGCGCCGATGACGTCTTGGCTCGGGCGTTCGTCGCTACGCTGCGCGTCTATTTCGTGCGCCCCGAGAGCCATCAGCGCGCCGCCCAGAGTGGCCGTTGCCGACTGATCCGCGAGGATTACGCCCACTTCGAGACCGGAATCGTCGATCAAACGCGACAACCAGCACGCGCCCAGCGCGCTCGGGTCAAAATGGGCCGGGCGCTTCTCGCTGACGGCGGCACTTTCACCGATCAAGCTGTGCAGAGCGTCGTTGAGCGCGGCAGCTGTGGGCAGCCTCATGCCCGCACCTGCGGGTGCACGGCTGGGTTGCGGCGGCGCATCGCTGCGGGCCGGCGCTTGACCCTGCATCAAGGTCGAAGCAAAGCTTTCTGGAGCGCGCGGCGCCTCGGGCGGACGCGACATCACGACGGCCGGCGTCGGGGACAGCGAGAGAACGTCGCCGGACCGACCGAGCTGCGACTCGAGACGCTGCACCCGCTCGCGGAGCCGCTCATGTGATGCGCGCAGCACCAGCACCTCCGCACGTAGCTCGACGACGTCGCTCATTTCCGCGCCTGAGGGCGCGCCGGGGTGAACGCTACCGAGACGCGCCGCGGGCTCACTGGGAACCCACTCACCATCCACCGCATCGTAATGGCGATCCTCCTCGGCCCGGGACGCGCGCATGAGCTGACTGGCCGCCGCTGCCAATGCCGGGCTATCACCGTTTCGCTTCAAATACTGGATGACCGCGTCCGGCCCCTCCAAGCGCTGCACGCGCGGTTGAAAGACATTGCGCTCGACGGGTACGAGCCGCACGATTTCCAGCACCCAGGTGCCACGTTTGCACAGTAGCCGGGTTGGGCTAGCCGAGGTCAGCAGGTCGCCAGCGATAGACATCCTGGTCCCCCGAACGGCCGAGACCCAGGATTCCTAAGAGCGTTCCTCAGCAGTTCAAACGGCGCGGGTCTGAGCCGCCCGAAAGGCGGCGCCGCGCCGCCACGGCAAGAAGCTCAGCGCTTGGCACCTTCGAGCTTGCCTTCGAGGAGCGAATACAGGATCGCCGCGGCGGTGTGCAGGCGGTTTTCCGCCTGATCGAAAATCACGGAGCGCGGGCCGTCGGCCACTTCGGCCGACACCTCTTCGCCGCGGTGCGCGGGCAGGCAATGCATCAGGATTGCGCCTGCCTTGGCTCCAGCAAAGGTGTGCTCGGTAATTTGATACGGAGCCAACGCCTGTTGGCGAGCAGCTTTGGTCTCGTCCGCGTCGCCCATCGAAAGCCACACGTCGCTGTACAGCGCATCCGCATCGCGCGCTGCCTCCGCCGGATCTTCAGTCACTAACAACTCCGAACCGCTTTTCTTGGCGACAGCTCGGGCGGCAGCAACCAGCGCTTCCGGCATGTGGTAGCCCTTCGGCGCGGCGATGGCGAAGTTGCAGCCCATGATCGCCGCGGCCTCCATGAGACTAACGGCCACGTTGTTGCCATCACCAATGTAGGCAACCTTGCACTTGTCCAGCGGACCGCGCTGTTCGGCCAAGGTCATCATGTCCGCCACGCTTTGACACGGGTGATGACCGTCTGTCAGCGCGTTGATCACGGGAATGGACGCCGCGGCGGCGAAGCGCTCCACATCTTCATCCTTGAAGGTGCGGATCACGAAGGCGCGCACGAAGCGACTGAGCACGCGCGCTGTATCCTCGATGGTTTCACCGCGACCGAGCTGTACGTCTGCCGGGCCCATCGTGATCGGTTGTCCCCCGAGCCGACCAACGGCGGTCTCGAACGAAACGCGCGTCCGCGTGGAGGGCTTGTTGAAGTACAGCGCGACCGAGTCGTTCTGCAGGGTGGTCCGACGCTGGTACGGCTTGGCTTTGAACTTGACCGCGCGTGCCAGCAAGTACTTGAAGTCCGCTCGACTGAGATCGGACGTCTTGAGAAGGTCCTTCATGGGATTTACCGAGCCGCCGTTTATAGTCCGCGAGCGGCGCGCTGTCCCCGTATTTCATCTCAGACTGGGCCATAATCGGCTATGTTCGCCCTCACCAGGCCTGATCATGGCGGCGATCGAGTGCAAAATCTTCTCCGAAACTTTGGGTATGACGACGGGCCTCCGCGTGCTGCTCCCAGAGCCGTCGCGGCGACCCGCGGGGCGGGCCGCGCATCCGGTCTTGTTCTTGTTACATGGCCTGAGTGACGACGAGAGCGCATGGACACGCTTCTCGGGGCTGGAGCGCTACGTGCTCACGCTCGGCCTCGCCGTAGTGATGCCCAATGTGAACCGCAGTTACTACAGCAACATGAAGCACGGGTACCGCTACTGGGACTACGTGAGCGACGAGCTGCTCGTGAAAGCGCGTGCGCTGTTCCCCCTTTCCGCGCGCCGGGAGGCCACGTTCGTCGCGGGGCAGTCCATGGGCGGCTATGGTGCACTCAAGCTTGCGCTCAGCATGCCCGAGACCTTCGCCGCAGCGGCCAGTTTGTCTGGCACGTGTGATCTGGGCAACTTACGCCAGCGCCCCGAGGAGCTTGCCCTGGTGTTCGGGGACGTCGCCGGGATCCGCAAATCTGGCGCGGATCTCCAGGAGCTGGGGCACGCCGCGGCTCAATCCAGGGGACCCAAACCAAAGATCTTTCAGTGCTGCGGAACCGAAGATGCGTTGCTTGCCGGCAACCGCGCGTTTCGTGACGTCATCTCGCCGCTCGGGTTCGATTACACCTATGAAGAGAGCCCCGGCAGTCACGATTGGGCGTATTGGGACCGCGCAATCGAGCGCGTTTTGCGTTGGCTGCCTTTGCCCTGAGGCGCGCACGGGCCGGCCGTGGCGTGGGCGCCCTGGCTCTCTTCACGACCGCACGTCGAGCCAAAAAGTCTCGGCAGACCAGGTCATCCCCGGCGGGTACCGTGCGGCTCGGCTGCGGCGCTACCACCGCTGGCCGTGCTAGGTTCCGCCACCATGGCGAACCCCACTGCTACTCTCTCCACCTCCTTGGGCGATGTGGAGATCGAACTTTTCACCGACAAGATGCCGCT
>JBDTYJ010000039.1:0-23918 GCA_040005755.1 Pseudomonadota bacterium | reverse complement strand
CCAACAATCCGAGCAAACCCAGAGCTACGCCTCGCATGGTGCCCCGAATATGTCGCGATTTCGCGACGAAGGCCAAAAACCGGCGAGCGGCGCCCCGTTCCGCCCCGTTCAGGTCTTGGAACCCGCGGCAAACTCCCGAAAAAAAGCCGGTACCGCGGAAATGACGGCTTCGAGGAGCCGAGCCGCCACCTCGGGGACTTCTCCTACCCCAGGCACGTGCAGCACGCGATCGTTCGGCACCAAGTCTTCAGCGCGAGCGTACACGGTGGCTAAGCGCGCCTGAATCTCGCGTGCCTCGAACATTTCCTCCACGCCGCCGCGCGCGCGGCGACGCTGCTCAGCCACCTCGGCCGGAACATCGATCACGATGGTGACGTCGGGGCGCAGCGTCTGTGAATTCAGCTCACGGATCCAGGGAATCGACTCGGGCCCATTGTGTGCGGTCACCGATTGATAAGCCAGGCTCGAAAGGTCGTAGCGGTCGCTGATCACCACCGAGCCGGCACGCAGAGCCGGCGCCACGGTGGAATCCAAATGGTCCATGCGGTCAGCCGCGAACAAGAGGGCCATGGTTGACCAAGCGAAGTTACGCGGGCCGGTCGCGTCGGGCACAAACAGCCGACGCTGCAAGACTTGGCGGATCAAGGAGCCGATAGGGCCGGTGCTCGGCTCGCAGGTGAGCACGACATCCGGCCCGCGGCTCTTGATGGCTCTTGCGAGGAGCTTGGCATGCGTGGTGCTGCCGCAGCCGTCGATGCCTTCCACGACCACGAACAGGCCTGGGAAACGGCGGCCAGAGTCCGAAGCGCGAGAGATGGGGGGGGCGCTGTTCGACATCAAGCCTTATCCTGCACCGAGTTTTTCGGTGGCGGCAATCGGCGCCGGATCCTCGCCCAGAACCACGTTGTCGATGAGCCGAGTCTTACCCACGAAACCGGCAATCGCGAATAACGCACGGTCGCCGATGCGCGCGCCGTCAGCGTACGGAGCGAGCTCGTCGGCATCAGCAATGGTTGCGTAATCCAAGCGGATTGCTGCTCGGGTTAGCTGCTCCCGGGCGGCGTTCTGGAGTTCCGCGACCACGCGCTCACCGCCTTGAAACGCAGCCACGGCCGCCGATAGGCCGCGCGCAATCGCGAGCGCTCTCGCGCGCTCTTCCCCGGACAGATAGGCGTTGCGCGAGCTCAGGGCCAAACCGTCCGCGTCGCGCAGCGTTTTCAGCCCCACGACCTCGACCGGCAGCAGCAGATCTCGCGTCATGCGCTCGATCACTTTGAGCTGCTGGTAATCCTTACGCCCAAATACCGCGACGCACTCCCCTGCCACAGCGAAGAATTTGCTCACGATCGTGGTCACGCCGTCGAAATGGCCCGGGCGATGCGGGCCGCACAGGGCGGCCGTTAGATGGCTCACCTGCACGCGCGTGCGCTCGCCGGCCGGGTACATCTCGCTCGCATCGGGGGCAAACACGTGGGCCACGCCAGCATCACGACACAACTGAAGATCACGCTCGAGGGTTCGCGGGTAACGCGTGAAGTCTTCGTTCGGGCCGAACTGCGTCGGGTTCACGAAGATCGTAACTGCGACTTCATCGGCGCGCGCCCGGGCTTCCTGCACCAAAGACAGATGACCTTCGTGCAGCGCGCCCATCGTGGGCACCAACCCCAAGCGCTTGTGAGCGCCGCGCACGGCGTTCGCGGCCCGCCGAAATTCCTCGACCGTGTGATGGAGGGTGAGCGTCACGAGTCCTCACTCGCAGGGCCATAGCTCTTCGGTGGTGCGCCGAGCACGGGCTCGGTGCCCGTTTCAGTGGGCGGTTGCTTCTTGGGCGCGGCCCCGAAGCTGTGCGCGAGATCGGGAAAAGTGCCCGCTTGCACTTCTTGCACGTAGCGCCGCGTGGCGTCCGTGATTTGGGTGCCCAGCTCGGCGAAGTGTTTGACGAATTTGGGCTTCAAACTCGGATACATGCCCAAGAAATCATAACAGACCAAGACCTGCCCATCGCAGGCGGGACCCGCGCCGATGCCAATGGTCGGGATCGAGATGGCTTCGGTGATGCGCTGCGCGAGCTCGCTTGGAATGCCCTCGAGCACGATGGCATACGCCCCGGCGTCTGCGATCGCGCGAGCATCCGCGAGAATGCGCTCGGCATCAGCGGCCAATTTGCCTTGCACGCGGAAGCCACCCATCGCGTGCACCGATTGCGGCTGGAGCCCCACGTGACCCATGACTGGGATGCCAGCGGCGACGATGGCCCGCACGTGCGGGGCGTACGCCTCACCGCCCTCCAACTTAACGGCCTCGAAGCCACCGGTCTTCAGCAGGTGTCCCGCGTTCGAGAGCGCCTGCTCCACGGAAGCCTGATAGCTCATGAACGGCAGGTCACCCACGACATGCGCGCGATGCGCCGCGCGCGCAACAGCGCGCCCATGATAACAAATTTCGTCCACCGTCACGGGCAGGGTGTTCTGTAGCCCCTGCACCACCATGCCCAGTGAGTCCCCCACCAAGAGCACGTCAACGCCCGCTTCGTCCAGCAGGCGAGCCATGGTCGCGTCATAAGCCGTAAGCACGGCGATTTTCGGGCCGTGCTGCTTACGCAGGAGCAGCGCGGGCACGGTGATTTTAGCGGCGGTCATCCAAGGCTCCGCTCAGCGTACCATCTGGCCTGCGGAGTTAAAGGACGCTAAACTCGAGGCTTGGTGGCAGCCCCGGCAGACACGGAATTTCGGCGGGCGTTTCAAGGCTCGTTTGCGGGCTTCGCGGCGCGCGTGCGTCGGCGACATGCGCTGCGCCACGCTCTCACTGGCGCGGGCTTTGGTCTGGCGCTCGGCGCGTTGGGAGCGCTCGGGTTGTGGGCGCTGCGTCTGGGTGAGCTGCGTCCGTTCGCGGCCTGCGTGGGCGTGTTCGGCGCGCTCGTCGGGGCGCTATGGGCTGGCAAGCGCCGCTGGTCGGACACGGACATCGCCCTCTACCTCGACGCGCGCTTGGGCAGTAGTGAGACCGTCACTACCGCGCTCGGCGCTGCGCTAAGCGGCTCGCAAGAAGCGGCGCTTTCGCACGTGCTGGAGCAAGCCAATGACGTGCTGGGCAAAGCCGATGCGGCGCGGGTAAAGCCACCGCTCTGGGCGCGGTGGCACGCGCTCGCTCCCCTTTCCGTCGCGGCGATTGCGACCCTCAGCCTGATTGCGCTGCCGCCGGCCCCAAAGCCAGCGGCGCAGGCGCCCGGCGCGGACAGCGTGCGTATCGAGAATTTGAAGGGCCTCGAGCGCATCGAAGCGCTCGCCGCGTTGCGCGGCCAAAACCCTGAACAAGACGCGCGCCTCAAGAAGCTCGCCGAGCAAGCGCGCAAGCTACGGGAAAGCCTGGCCAAGGGTCTGGAAAAGCGTGAAGCGCTCTCCGAGATCGCCAAGCTGAGGGATGGCATCGCCGCCGAACGCCTGAAGTTGGGTGATCAACAAAATCGCGCCGGGCTCGAGGCAGCGCTGAGCGCCTTCGGCACCAATAAATCCCTACAACAGGCGCAGAAAGCCCTGGGCAATGGCGACCTGACCGCGTTCGATGAAGAGATGCAAAAGCTCGCCAATCGGGCTGAAGTCAGCGACCGACGAGCGGCCAAAGAGGCGCTCGAGGAAGCCGCCAAGGAAGCCCGCGCAAAAGGCGCAAAGGGCTTAGCAGAAGCGCTCGATGCGCAGCGTCGGTTGTTCGACAAACGCGAAGCGCACGCCGACGTGCTGCGCGAGTTCGCGCAGGCAATGCGAGGCAAGCTTTCTGCCGAAGCAGAGCAGGATTTGAAAGAGTTTGGGCGCTCGGGTAGCCCGCGAGCCGAGCAAAGCCTGTCGAAGGGCCTCGAACAAGCGCTGGAAGGCTTGACCCCAGCCGAGCGTAAACGCCTCGCCGAACGCATGCAGAAGCAACTCCAAGATAATGACGGTGAAGCTTCACCCATGTCCAAGCAGCAGCTCGAAGACATGGCCAAGAAGCTGAGCTCAGAGGCCGGCGTCGAGGCGCTGCAGGAGCAGCTGCGCGAGCTCGCCAAGCCAGAACAAAGCGACGACGCGCAGCGCGAGCGAGGCCTGGGTGACGCCGACCGCGGTGGTTCGGCTGCCGAACGCGGGCTGGGCGCTGTGCCCATCCCGATGAGCGGGGACCCGGACCCAGGCACTGGCCAAGGCACTCCGGGTAGCCCGGGCAACACAGACAAGGGCGGAACACCGGGCACCGGCAGTGAACACGACAAGGGCACGGCGGAGCACCAGGGGCTGACGCCGCCCGTGGCCGGCAAAGAACTGCGTTCCAAAGCGGAACCGCGGCTGATGGCAGGCGCACCGATGCACGGCGCGACGCTCGGCCGTGCGCCGGCCCGAGCGGGCGAAACGGCGAATCAAGTCGGTGCCGGCACGCTCGGTGAAGCGCGCCAAACCGAAGTCGGCGCCGTCGATCACGCCGACATTCCCGAAGAATATCGCGAGCAGGTCGGCCGCTACTTCGAGCCGTGATTGGGATATGCTGCGGCCTTGCTGCCCTGAGCTGAGAGCCCGATGCCGGACACGACTCCTTCCTTCGAAGCGCGCCTCGCGCAAGCCCGTGACACTAGCCTGCGTCTGAAGCGCGCGATCGCTCAGGTTATCGTGGGGCAAGATGCCGTAGTGGAGCAAGTGCTCTGGGGCTTGATTGCCGGCGGGCACGTGCTCCTGGAAGGCAACCCGGGCCTGGGCAAAACCTTGCTCGTGCGCACGCTCTCCTCGTGTTTGGATTTGCGCTTCTCGCGCATCCAATTCACGCCTGACCTGATGCCCAGTGATGTGACCGGCACCAACGTATTGGTGATGGACGCAGGAGCAGCCGGTCACGGCGGGCGCTTTGAGCTGCATCGCGGTCCAATCTTCGGGCAAGTCGTACTGGCGGACGAAATCAATCGCGCAACACCCAAGACGCAAAGCGCGCTGTTGGAGGCGATGCAAGAGCACGCCGTCACCATCGCGGGCAGGCGGCACGCGCTGGAAGAGCCTTTTTTCGTGCTCGCCACCGAAAACCCGATCGAAATGGAAGGCACCTACCCGCTGCCCGAGGCCCAGTTGGATCGCTTCCTGCTCAAGGTGTCCGTTCCGATTCCAAATGAAGACGAGCTCACGGAGATCTTGGCGCGCACGACGGGCAAACCGGTGGGCGATCCAGCGCGAGTGCTGAGCCAAGAAGACGTGCGCTCGCTGCAAGCGCTGTGTCGAGAAGTGGCCGTGGCCGAGCCGGTGCTGCGCTACGCCGCGCGGTTGGTCAGCGCCAGCGCGCCGGATGCCAAGGACGCACCGCCCTTGGTGCGTCGTGCCGTGCGCTTCGGAGCCGGTGTGCGCGGCGCGCAATCCTTGGTGCTGGCCGCGAAAGCCGTGGCCTTGCTGGAGGGCCGCGCTCATGTCGCCTTCGCGGATGTGCAGAAGACCGCGGCCCCGGTGCTGCGCCATCGCATCCTGCGCAGCTTCGAGGGCGAGGCCGATGGCGTGTCCTGTGACCAAATCGTCCATGAGCTGCTGGGCGTCGTGCCGACTCGCCCGGAAGCCGTCGAACGCGCCGCACAAGGGGGATAAGGCTTGCTGTTGCTCGTTCGCATTCGCCGTCTGGCGCCGTTCTTGTGTGCGTTGTTCAGCCTGTTCTTAAGCCTTCCGGCGCACGCGCAGAGCCTGCTGACGGTCGAAGCGGTGCCGGTGCTCGGGGCAGGCAGTCCTTCGGTGGAAGGCTGGGGAGAAATCTACGTTCGACTGGAAAATAATGGAGCTGCCCCGGTGAGCGGGTTCCTTGAGCTGCGCTCGCTGGCGGGGAGCAAGCCGCGCACGCTGTCGCGCGCGCCGTTCGCGGTGGCGAGCAAGGCGCGCGTGAGCCTGCTCTTGCCCAGTCACAGCTTGGTGCTGCGCGGTGGCGACGCCAAAATCGTCGCCGTAGACGCCCGGGGCGTGGAGGCGGCTGACGCCGCCCTCCCCCCCCTCCGCACCTGGGAACCGCTGCTATTCGACTTGAACGTACCGAGCCGGCTGGCCCCGGTGCTCAGCGGACAGCCGGCGCCGATCCGGCGGCGCGGCGCGGGCTACGCCTACGGCGCGTCCACGCTGTCCGTGACCACGCCGCAGATCAACATCACCTCGGGTGAGCCAGTATTGCCAGATCTGGCGGCGGGCTACGCCAGCGCGACCTTGGTGCTCGCGTCTGGACGCACGCTCTCGAACATGTCTCCCGCCGCCCTCGACGCACTCACCTCATGGGTGCTCGGCGGCGGCGCCCTTGCCTTGGTGCTGGATCGCCGTGAGGATTTGCACAGCGCGTGGCTCGAGGCGCTCAGCGGCGGGCCGGTGCGAAGCAGCGCCGCGGCGCGCGAGCTCAGCGCGGTGACTCAATTCGCCGTGCCGGTGAATGCAGGCCGCAGCGGCACGGCGCCGCGCATTGCGCTCGAATCGGCGCGGCCCTCAGCCGAGCTCGCAGCCACTTTTTTCGGCCTAAATGGCGCCAATTTGCGGGTCAGCCCTTGGGGCGAAGCGACCAGCTACGGCCTCGGTGAAGTGCATTTTCTGGCCTTCAACCCGGACAGCGAACTGGGCGCAAATGACCCCTGGTTGCGGCTCAAAATGATCGATTTGGTGCGCCACGCTTGGGAGCGCGCGAGCGTTGTCGCGTTGCCTCACGCCGAAGGCGCGTTGGAAGACGCGCGCGCTGCAGATATTCGGCGTGTGCTGGATCCGAACGAGAACACGCGCTGGACGGTAGTGGTCTCCACGCTGCTCCTGCTGCTGTACGCGGCGCTCGCCGGGCCGCTCAACTTTCACCTCGCACAGCGCGCCGGGCGGCCCTTGCGAGCGCTGGTCTACCTGCCGCTGTGGGCGGGCATCGCGCTCGCAGGCATCGTCCTGCTCGGTGTGATCGGCAAAGGGGTATCGGGGCGCGCACGGCACTTGACGTTAATCGAGGTGGGCGCCGGGATGTCTCGCGCGGCGGTGACTCGCTTCCGCGGCCTGTACGGCGCGCGCTCGGACGACGTCACCGTGCGTGCTGCGCGCGGCAGCGTGCTGGACGTAGTGGGCGAGCCCGATGAGGCACTGCGTGACCTGGTGGTCGACCGCGACGGCCTGCGCCTGGAAAAATTGCGCGAAAAGCCCTGGCAAGTGCAGGTCGTCCGCGAAGACGGCTTCAGCGATTTCGGCGCGGGAGTAAGCCTGGTGCAAACCTCAACGGGGCAGCTCATCATCAAGAATCGCGCCGGGCGTGATTTGCTCAGCGTGGTGATCGCGGCGCCCGGCGGGCCGCGCCGCTACTTCCCGCGCATCGCCGATGGCGCAGCAGTTCGCCTGGACAGCGGCAAAGTTCTTCCTGCGGGCGCCGCTAGCGGCGGTACGGGCAATCACCCACTCGCCGTCTCCACCTTTCGGGACGCGGTCGAGTCCAATGCCAAGGGCGCGGCCGCCGCTTGGGACGCGCTCGAGACTTTGACCGGATCCGACGCCGATTGGTGGCCAGAAGATGTGCCGGTGCTGCTCGCCGAGTTGGAGGGCGGCGAAGGCCGCGTGCAAGACTCGGGGTTACGGCTGGACAGGGACCGCGTGTTGATCCGCGTGGTCGGCTACGGAGGCGTGCCATGAGCGGCGCGGTTCCGGCAATTCGCGTGCGCCACTTGTGGCACCGCTTCGGCAACATCGACGTCTTGCGTGACGTGAGCTTCGAGGTCGCCGCAGGTGAAATTTTCGGGTTCATCGGGCCGAACGGCGCCGGCAAAACCACGACCATTCGCGTCATGGCGACCCTGCTCGAGCCGCTCTCCGGCAAGGTCGAAATCGACGGCATCGACGTAGCGCTCGAGCCCGAGCGCGTACGGCGCCTGATCGGTTACATGCCGGACCACGCGGGCGTTTACGAGCGCATCACGATTCGCGAATTCCTGGAGTTCTTCGCGGCCGCCTACAACGTTCCGGATCGCTCGGTCGTGAGCGCGGTGATCGAGCTGACCGAGCTCGGCAAGCTACAAGATCGCCTGGTCGCCGAGCTCAGCAAGGGCATGAAGCAGCGCCTGCAAATCGCGCGTATCTTGCTGCACGATCCCAAGGTGTTGGTGCTGGACGAGCCCGCCAGTGATCTCGATCCGCGCGCGCGCATCGAAGTTCGCGATTTGCTCCTGGAGCTGAAGGATCTCGGCAAGACCATCTTCCTCTCGAGTCACATTTTGACCGAGCTGAGCGACGTGTGCACCTCAGTCGGCATCTTGGAACGCGGCGCCCTGGTAGTGGCCGGGCCGATTTCCGAGATTGCCGAGCGGCTTGCTGAGCGCGACGCGCCGCTTGGTCCTGACGGCAAACGACTTGCGCCGGCCCCGCAAGTCCCTTTCCAACCGGGGGATCCCGGTGCGGCACCCCTGATCGCCACCGTGGGCGGCGCGGTCGTGCCACAGGCGGCTCGCAAGCGTCTGCGCTTGCGCGTAATCGGGGATGCTTACCAAGTGGTGCCATTGATCGCTGGCGGCGGCGGCGTGCTGGGAGTCGAAGCCGCTCAGGGGGGCCAACTCACCGTGCATTACACCGGAGACGAGCGCTTCGTCGCCGAAGTCGTGCGCCATTTGGTCTCGCGCGGCGTCGGCATCGTCGGAGTCGAACCTGAACGCAACGAGCTCGAACGCATCTTCCTCGAAGTGACGCGGGGGGATTTGCAATGAGCCAAGGCTTGGGCCCCGCGTCCGCCGCCCCATCTGGGTCGCTTCCACCGCCGAGCTCGCGGAGGGCGGCCACGCCGAGCGCCCTGCTCGAGCGGCTGCGCGAAAACCCGAATCCGGTTTGGATGCGCGAGCTCAAACAGGCCGCCCGCTTGCAGCGCACGCCGATCATCCTGGCTGTGGTCACGAGCATGATGACCTTGCTGATCTGCTCGGTCGGTGGCGTGGCCAGCACTGCCTCAGAGCCATCGAAGGTGGGTGTGGGCATCTTCCACACATTTTTTTCATTGGCCTTCGCCGTGGTCACTTGGGTTGGTCCGGCGGTGGCGGCCAACACCATCGCCGGCGAGCGCAGCGGCCGCACCTGGGAGGCGCTGCAGCTCACGGGGCTTAGTACTCGGCGCATCGCGAGCGGCAAATTCTTAGCCGCTCTTACTTATATTTCCCTGTATATCGTGATGCTCGTGCCGGTGGGCGCGCTGCCTTTCTTGTTCGGCGGGGTCACCGCGAGTGAGGTCTTGATCGCGTTCGCACTGCTGTTCGTATTGGCGGTGCTCTCGGTCGCATTCGGGCTCGCGGTGAGCGCTAAGTTCCAGAGTCCGGCCGCCGCAATCATCGTCACGCTGCTGGTCGCGCTGCCGGTTTCTCTGGCGGTGTACAGCGGCGCCGGCGTCGGGCTGTCGTTTCTGGCGCACGATCAGTGGCCGGGCGTGCCCGCTGGCCCGCCCGTGTGGCTGCCGACCGCTTACGTGCGGGCGGACCTCGGCCTGCCCTATTTCGCGTTCTTGGTACTACTGCCCGCGGTCTTGACCGTGCTGCCCGCCTGGTTGTTCTACGAGGTCACCGTCGCGAACATGGGCTCTCCCAGCGACGACCGCTCCACCCGCCTGCGTGTCTGGTTCCTGAGTGCCATGCCCGCGCTCACCGTAAGCGTGTTGGTGGTGGCCTGGGCCACGCACGCGGCGGAGTGGGTGTACAGCGCCGGCGCCTTGCTGTGGGCGTTCGGCTGCTTCGGAGCGTTCTTGTTCGCTGCTGAGCCGCTCGGCCCCTCGGTGCGCGTCATGGCGCAGTGGCACCGCCAAAACACCTCCAAGCTACGGCGCAGCCTCGGCCCCGGTATTCTGCCCGCCTCGACCTTGCTCTTAGCGCTCACATTTCTAGGCTTGCTGGCCTGCGCTGCCCTAGGCGTGATTCAGGCCAAGACAGCCGCAGATCGCGACGCGATGATCGCTTTTCACGGCTACGGCATGGCTTTCTACGGGTTCGTAGTCGGGTTCACCGCCTGGGCTCGAGCGCGCGCGAACAACGCCGGCACGCCGCGCATGCTGCTCGCCGGGGCGCTGTTCGTTGCCTTCGTCGGGCCCTGGATCGCCATGGCCGTGGCCGGCATCATCACGAGCCAACACGACCAAGCCCTGCTCATGGCGAGCCCCTCCCCCACGTTCGTCGTGGCCATGGCCCAAGCAATTTCCAGTGCGGCGCCGGACGCCGGGCTGGTGGCGACCGCCGGGGCTGCCTGCGCTGCCGCCTGGGCGCTCATCGGCGTCGGGCTGTTCGCGGCCGCCGGCCTGCGCGTCCGCTCGCGCCTGCAGGCGGAGGCCGCCGCGCGCGCCAAACTGCAGCGCGCCTTCGCAGAAGAAGAAGCAGCGCTAGCCGCCGCTGCCTCCGAATCCCGACACGCCAGCCAGAGCCCCGCAGAAGCGCTCCCCAGCGAGGGCTGACCGTGTCCGACCCGCGCAGCTTGCTCGACCCCGCCTTCGTGCGCGAGCTCGAAGCATTGCGTCGCCGGTTGGAAGTGAGTGTGCGTAGCGGTGCCATGGGCGAGCGTGCAGCGCGGCGTCGAGGCGGCTCCGCAGAGTTTCAAGATCATCGCCCGTACGCTCCGGGCGACGACCTACGCCGGCTGGATTGGGCCGCCTTCGCGCGCACGGGAGAGCCGGTTTTAAAGCTTTTTCGCGCGGAAGAAGACAGCGTGCTCAGGCTGCTGCTGGATGCCTCGGCGTCGCTCGGCTTCGGGTCGCCGCAAAAGCTCGACGTCGCGCGGCGCATCGCAGCCGCCATCGGCTACCTGGCCCTAGCCAACGGCCAACGCGCACAAGTGCTGGTCGCGCGCGAGCCGGACGCCCGCGAGGCCTCGGCCGGGGCCCGTGGCTTGGAGCGGGTCTCGAGTGCCCGCCGCGGTCGGGATTCCCTCGCTGCGCTGCTGCGCGACCTGTCCGCGCCACTGGCAAGCGGCTCAGTGGACCTCACCCAGGCGCTGGAGGCGACGCTCAAACGCTCGACTCGCCCAGGCCTGCTCGTGGTCGTGAGCGATTTCTTCGACTCGGGGCCGGTCACCCGCGCCCTCAGCCACGCCTGCGCCGCAGGTCACCAGGTGGCCCTGATTCAGGTGCTAACGCGCGAAGAAGTCGCGCCTTCTTTCGATGGGGACTTCAGCCTCGTGGACTCGGAAAGCCACGCCGAGGTCGAGCTGGGCATGGATGCCGCCGCCATCGACGCTTATGTCACCCGCCTGGCCGGGCTGATTGAAGAGCTGCGCTCTTGGTCGCGCAAGCACCGGGCTAGCTATGTGCGCGTGGTCACCGACGAGCCGATCGAGGACGCCGTCAGGCGCTTCGTCGCGCGGGCCGTGGACTGAGCTCCCACGCCCCGGTGCGCTGGCATTTCGCCTTTTTGTCGACGATTCTGAGCTATTTTCGGACGGCTCAGCGTCCCTGCAGGGCCTGCTGCGGGGCAGGAAAAGAAAAGCGAGCAACGAGCGCCACCGAACCCGCTTCGACGAATCGCGGCGGCGCCGGTGGCGCTCGTGCTCACTCGGCGAAGATCAAGCCTTCTTCTTGGCTTTCTTCTTGGCCTTCTTGGCGGGCTTCGCCATCGGCATCGCGTCGGGCGCAGCTGCCTTGGCAGCCTTCTTCTTCGCCTTCTTCTTGCCGGCTTTCTTCTTAGCCTTCTTCATGGGCGCGGCTGCAGCCGGTGCGGGTGCAGCTTTCTTCGCGCTCTTCTTCTTCTTTTTGGCGGCCATTGATCCGTCCTCTATTTTCTGATGCGCAACACATGCGAGCGCAATCAATAGATCGCACTTTGCAATCCATGTGCACGTGCAGTCAAGAAGGTCGTTGCTGATCACGAGTGAATATTTCTCCTGAGGGGTCGCGCGCTATCCGCGCGAGCGTGTCTCCGGAGCCACCCAGCATGGCATCGCGAACGGTCCAGAGCGGCCTGCCCTTAAGTCCGAAGCGCGTTGCGCGTGATCCCTGTAGACTCGACGATAGATGACATTCGAGGGCACCGCCGGATACGAGAACGCGCTCCGCGCTGAGGCGCTCCGGGTCTACCGCCGCTACATGTTGGAGGTCGTCGAGGGCTTCACCTTGTGCCCGTGGGCGAGCGCCGCGCGGCGCGACGGCCACGTCGTCGAACACGTGATTTTGGCTGAAAATCAGCGCTCTCCAGAGCAATCACTCCTGCTCCTGAAGCGCCTCGAAGGCGAGCTCCAGACGGACATTGCGCTCTTCATCTACCCGGACCTCGAACTCGACCGCTTGGGCTTCGAAGCCTTCGTGCGCACCCTGCGTGAACAGGACGCCGCGCGCTGGGAGGTCGGTGAGATCCCGTTTGCGATGGCCGCCTTCCACCCCGACGCCCACGCCGACTTGCAGGAACCGGAGCGGCTGATTCCGTTCCTACGGCGGACCCCCGATCCGACCATCCAGGTGGTGCGCCGGGCGGCGCTCGATCGCGTGCGGGGTAACAGCCAAGAGGGCACCTCGTTCTTCGACTTGGCGGACCTCGGCACACTGCCATTGCCACAAAAAGAGCCCATTTCCCTACGTCAGCGCATCGCGCGGGCCAATCTCGACACCACACTCGAGGTGGGAGTCGAGACCTTGGAGACGTTGTTTCAGGACATACGCCGGGACCGTGACGAGAGCTACGCGCGCCTGCGCCAACGGGCCTGATGCGAGCCGCTGATCGGCACCCGTAGGGCCCTCCGGCAGCGGCGGCTAGCTACGGGCCGCTACTGCCCCTATGCTCTGGGCGTGCCCCTTGAGCTGAAGGCCCCGAGCGGACTGTGGCTGCTTGGCCTGCTCGTCCCGCTGGTGCTGCTGTACGTGCTTAAGGTTCGCCGACAGCGCGTGACCGTTTCCTCGACCTGGTTGTGGGCTGCCGCTGCGCGCGATTTGGCCGCGAAAAACCCATTCAAACGCCTCATTGCGCAGCTCCCGCTGCTGCTGGAGGTGCTTGCTTTGAGTTTACTCGCATTCGCGCTCGCGCGGCCTGCCTCGCGCGGGGGGCACATTGCCGGCGACCATGTGGCGATTGTGGTCGACACCAGCGCATCCATGGCGACGCTCGAGGCCGACGGCCGTTCACGCCTGGCGCATGCCCGCGCAGCGGCCGCGACCGTGATCCGCGCGCTCGCCCCCGGGGCGCAGGCCGTGATCGTCGAAGCCGGACGCGAGGCCCACATCGTTTCGCCCATGGACAGCGACCGCCGGCGCTTACAGGCGTCGTTGGACAAGCTCGAGGCCTCGGACGCAGAGGGCCGCATGACTCAGGCGATTGCCACCGCCAACGCGCAACTGCGCGCCTACGACCGCGCCGCGCGCATCGTGGTCGTCAGCGATGGCGCGCTGGCTGATCGCGATGCTTTTGCGTCCAGCCGCCTGCCGGTTGAGCTGGTGCGAATTGGGCATCCCGTCGACAACGCCGCCCTGGTGCGCCTCGACATCGCCAGCAATGAAGACCCGAGCAGCCACCGGGAGCAGGTCCAGGCTTTCGCCGTCGTTCAGAACTTTGGCCTAAAAGCGCGCAGTCTGTACGTCACCCTCAGCGAGCGAAACGTGGCGACGCCGCTCGCGTCCCGACGCATCGACCTTTCGCCCGGTGAACGCGCGCCGGTGCTGCTCGGCTTCGAGCCCGCGCCGGGCGACGCTGGCGTGGGACTAGTCGTCGAACTATCGCCCCACGACGCCTTAGTGACCGACGACCGCGCCTACGGCCGGGTACCGAGCGGCGCTAAGTTGCAAGTGGTGATGGCACCGGCGCGGGGCAATCCTTGGGTGGCCCGAGCGCTGGGCTCCGACCCGAACGTGGACCTGCTCGGAGCCTCGGTCGCGGGGCTGGGCAGCGCTGGTGTGGCGGACGACGCCTTGGTCGTCGTGGACGGAGCGTGCCCGAGCAGTGCCCCAGGCGCCGACTTGTTGATCCTCAACCCTCCGCCCGGCCCCTGCGGCACAACGCTGGTTGGAGCCAGCATCGACGCGCCCGCCGTCACCTCCTGGGCCGAGGTCGACCCGCGGCTGCGCTTCCTCTCGCTCGATGGCGTGGAGCTCGCCCACGCACACCGCTTGGAACCCGACAGCCTGCAGGCCGCTCTCGTGCAAAGTCGCGAGGGCGTCTTGATCGCGGACGGCGGGGCGCCGGGGCGCACCACGACGGTGGTCGGCTTCGACGTCGGTGACAGCAATTGGCCGCTGAAGGCCTCGTTCGTGCTGTTCATGCGTAACATCGTGGAGCTCGCACGCAGCCACCGCTTGCGCGGCTCCGAAGCGCCAGCGCACGTGGGCGAGCCGTACAGCCTGCGTGTCCCGCTCGACATCACGGAGATCGACCTGGAGGCGCCGGATGGCTCTCGGCAGAAGCTGCCCGCGCATGACGGCCTGTGCGTGATCCCGAGTCTCGCCCACGCCGGCTTTTACTATGCCGCATATAGGGGGAAAACTCGGGGCAGCGCCTTGTTCAGCGCCAATTTGACGAGCGAGCGCGAGAGCGATTTGCGCCCTCGCGAGCTGGCCAACCCGAACAGCGGAAGCCGCGCCGTCGCCTCTCGCTCGGAGCGCGAGCTTTCGGACGCGGTACTGGATTGGTCCTGGCTCTTGGCCGCGGTCGCCTTGGCGTTGATCGCGGTAGATGTGTGGTGGGTCACGCGCCGTCCGCGCAGCGTGAGCATCGGCTTGCCGTTGCGGCCCGAGCGGCGTTCGGAGGCCGCGCGATGAAATGGCTGCGGCACGGGCTGCGCGCGCTCGGGGCGCTGCCTTTGGTGTTGATCGCGCTGGGCCAGGTGCCACGTTTCTACCTCCCCTATGTGCGCTTCGAGCACCCGCTGTACGCCTTGCCCGCCGCGATTGCGGTCTGGTTCATCGTCGCGCGCTTGGCGCTCTTGCCGGCGCGGCAGGCGGGCGCCCGGCGCGCGCTGCAAACGCTCACCCTGGGCAGCGCGGCGCTCGCGGCAGCGTATGCGCTCATCGGCCTCGAGCTCGGGCGTCCATTGGATCGCTTGGCCGTCATCGTGGCCATCGATCGTAGCCGTAGCATCGACTTAGTGCCCGGCGCGGACGCGCGCCTGGGCAGCGAGCTCCGCGTCGCCGAGGTCGGCATGCGGGAGCACGACCGCATCGGCACGGTGGCCTTCGGCGCCAGCGCCGAAGTCGAAGATCCGCTGCGCGAACGCAGCACCTTGCCCGCGCCGCAGAAAGCCGATATCGGCCGGGATGGCACTGATCTAGCCGCTGCGATTCGCCGAGCCCTCGGTGAGGTGCCGGTCGACTCGGCCGCCCGCATCGTGCTCGTGAGTGACGGCGTGGCGACGCGCGGCGATACGCTGAGCGCGGCGGCAGCCGCCGTCGCCGCGGGCGTGCCCATCGACGTCGTGCCGCTGGACCAAGCCAGAGTGCCCGACGTACGGGTGTCGTCGGTGCACAGCGTGCCTCGCGCGAACGCGGGCGAAGCGTTGGATTTGCGCGTCGTTACCGAATCCACTAGCGCCGCAGACGTTGAACTGCGCGTGTTTCGCGACGGCCAGTTGATTCGCAAGGGCACAGCCAAAATTGCCGCTGGCCAGGATGTGCTGCACCTGCGCGAGGTGGCGGGCGACCCGGGCTTTCACCGCTACGACGTGGAAGTCAGCGCGCTCGACCCGAAGCAAGATCAAGCCCACGAAGACAATGCCGGCTCGGCCTTCGTGCGTGTCCGTGGCGAGGCAGTGGCCTTGATCTTGGAGCGTGATCCGCCGCTCGCGCGCGGTCTGGAAAAAGCACTCGAAAGCGCCGCGTTCAAGGTGACGGTGGCCGGGCCCGCAGGCGTACCGACTGACTTGGCGGCGTTCGCTGCTTACGACTTGGTCGTGCTCAGCGACATCGCCGCTAGTGATTTGGCCACGTCACAGCTCGACGCCCTGGCCTCTTACGTCCGGGATCTCGGCGGCGGTTTGTTGCTGATGGGCGGCGACCATTCGCTCGGCCCAGGGGGCTTCGGGAAAACGCCGGTGGAGGACGTGAGTCCAGTCTCGTTCGATCTGAAACAAGAGCGCCGCCGGGCCAGTTTGGCGGAGGTGATCGCGGTCGACTACTCCGGATCGATGGGCATGAGCGCCGGGTCGAACACCAAGCTCGAGCTAGCCAACGAGGCGGCGGTGCGCAGCGCTGATTTACTGGGCGCGGGTGACCGCTTGGGCGTCATGCACGTGGATACCGCCGTTAGGTGGACGGTGCCGCTCGGCCCAGTTTTGAACAAGGAGAAGATCGCCAAAGACATCCGGGGAGTCGGTGTCGGCGGCGGCGGCATCTACATCGATTTGACCCTGGAAAATGGCTACAACGCGCTCGCCAAAGAGCACGTGCAGCTCAAACACCTGCTGCTGTTTTCTGATGGGAACGATGCGGAGGAGCGCAGCAACGCCTTCGCGCTCGTCAGCTCCGGGAAAGCACGCGGCATCACCACCAGCGTGGTCGCGCTGGGCACCGGCTCAGACGTGCCTGCGCTCGAGCACATGAGCAAGCTGGGTGACGGCCGCTTCTATTTGATCGAAGACGCGAGTCGCTTGCCCGCTGTGTTCGCGCAAGAGACCATCTTGGCCGCGCGCAGCTCGATCAATGAGCTTTCATTCCGGCCCCAACTGCACAGCCCGGGGCCGGCCACGCGCGGCATCGATTTTGGCACGGCTCCGCCGTTGCAGGGCTATGTGGTCACTCTGCCGAAAGGGCGTGCTCAGGTGCACTTGATCGGGCCCGAGGGCGACCCGATCTTGGCATCGTGGTCCGCGGGCATCGGTCGCGCGGCGTGCTTCACCAGCGACTACAAAGATCGCTGGGGGCTATCCTGGACGAGCTGGGAGGGCGCGGAGCGGCTCTTCGGACAGCTGGGGCGGGATCTGTCACGGCGCGCAGACAACCCGCACGTGCGCGTGGAAGCAGACACCTTGGGCGGGCAATTGCGCTTACGCGCTAGCGTCCTGGACGAGCATGGTCACGCTGAAAACTTCAAACGCATCGAGGTGCGCGTGGCTGGGCCGGATGGCTTTTCGGCGACGGTTCCGCTGGATGCCGCCGGCGCGGGCGCGTACTCCGGCAGCCTCCCGTTGTCTCGACCTGGCGCGTATGTGGCCACTGCCGTGGACGAGCAGTCGAACGAGGCCCTGGGCACTACCGCTGCCGCGCTGTCTGCGGGTGAAGAGCTGCGCCCGACGGGCACGGATCGCGGCGCTCTGCGCCAAATCACGGCCGTGACGGGCGGCAAAGTGCGAGACACCTTGGCCGGCATTTTCTCCGATCGCGAGGCCTTGCGCTTCGCGTATCAAAGCCTCAATCAGCTGCTGGCAGTGCTTGCCGCGAGCTTCTTGCTCCTGGGCGTGGCTAGTCGCCGCTTGGCGGTGCCCGACGCTTTGCTGCGAGCCTCGGCGGCGCTCGGAACTGGGCGCTCACGCCCCAGAACACGCCGCGCCGCACGCACAGCAGCACCCCAAACCCCCAGCGCGGGTCTGGAAGCCTTGCGCCAGGTCAAAGCACGCACTGAAGCAGCGCGCCCCGGGCCGAGCAGCGCGCGCTTGCCCGAGCCAATCCTCGTCCAGCCTACGCCGCCCGCGCGCGCAACAACTCCGAGCCGCCCGCCGCACCGCCCCCCTGCCCGCCAAGCCACCGCCGCGGAAATCTTGCTTGCGCGTCGCAAAGGCAAAAAACCATGACGAAGTCTCGAGCACTGCTGCTGATTGCGACGAGCGCCTGGTGCGCGTGCGCTCCCGGGCGAAGCGTCGAGCTCGCGAGCAGCAAACGAGTCATCTCCACGCCCATCAAGATTGCCGAGCTCACCCCGGCCTCCGACTCTGCCACGTTGCCTGCCGAAATCACCTTTGGCGGCAGTCACGGGCGTAGCGCGCTCTATCTTGAATTCCCGACCGATTTCGCAGCCTACGGCACTCCGCTGCAAGCCTTCATCACGCTCTCGCCGCGTGAGAGCGCGAGCCCAGAGGCAACGCCTGTTTTGGTCGAGGCTTGGCGTGTGACCGCCGCCTGGCAGGCTGCGGAGCTTCGCACTTGGTCGGATAAACCGCCGCTTGCTCCGCCCTATGCGCTGGAGCGGTTCACAGGCTCGCCTGCTCACGAGCTGCGCATCGACGTCACGGAGCTGGTGCGCTTTGCCGCCCAGAACCCGACGCTGAATTTCGGTTTCGTGCTCCTCAGTCGAGGCGGGGCCGGCCGCGGCGCAAGCTTCACCACTGGAATGAGCGGCGGCAACGCCCCGCGGCTCGAGGTGTACGTGCGTTAACTGGTGCCAGTCAGCCGCGCGCACACGTCCCGCTGATACGCCGTTGGCGAACGCTAGACCGCTTTGTTGCCGGGCGGCACGAGCAGCGGACCTGCTACGATGTCGAGCGAGCCGAGCTCGCCCGCCCAATCAATGCCCAGGGCTGCAGACAGCGACGACGCAAGCTTGTTGCCGAAACAGCGGGCGACCATTTCGCAGCTCAAATCCAAGCCCAATGCGCTCGCGCGAGCAGTCAGGATCTTGCCCGACGAGCACACCGGATCTCTCGAGTTGGGTTGGGCGCTTGGGCAAAGCGCGCCGAGCTCCAGCGCAAGCTCGACACTGGCGGCGACTTGTACCTGATCCAATAAGCCCGCTTTGGCGAGTAGTAACGCGCCATTGCCAATAGCGGCGACAAGCACCGCTTCAGCAGCCGACCGGCGCAGCCAGGCGAGCAATGCTTCATCTTCGGTGGCGAGTCGCGCGCCGTAGCCGCCCGGTACAATCAGGCATTCAGCGCCAGTGTGCCGCGCAAAATCGTGCGTGGCGTGTAGCGCCAGAGCACTACGCGTCGTCACGGGCCCCACGCCGTTCGCCACGAGATCGATCTTGAAGGGCTGAAAATTCCATTGCCTCCCGGCGGCGGAAAGCACGCTCACCGGGCCTGTCACATCCAGCAGTTCGACCTCGTCGAACACCGCAATGGCGGTCTGGTATGGCTTGGTGCGCATTGTGGCTCAGACGCTGAGAATGGTGCTGCCGGTGGTGCTGCGGCTCTCCAGCGCGCGGTGCGCTTGCGCGGCCTCCGCCAGTGGAAACCGCTGTCCAATCTCGATCTTCAGGCCGTCTCGGATGGCCTGAAACAGCGCACTCGCACACGGCAGCAGCGCCTCACGCGTGGCCACGTAGTGGGCGAGCGTGGGCCGCGTCACGAACAGCGAGCCCTTTTGCATGAGCAACGCGATATCCAGAGGATCGGGCTTGCCCGAAGCATTGCCGAAGCTCACCAACATGCCGCGCGGTTCGAGGCAATCCAAGGACTCCGTGAACGTCGCCTTGCCCACGGAGTCAAACACCACCGGCACGCCGCGCCCCCCGGTCAGCTCACGCACGCGCTCGGCAAATGGCGCTTCGCGGGTAACCAGCACCTCCTGACAGCCGTGGGCGCGCGCGAGCGCCACCTTGGCCTCGGATCCGACCGTGCCGATCACACGCACGCCGAGCGCATTGAGCCATTGGCAGGCGATCAAGCCCACGCCACCTGCAGCAGCATGAAAGAGCACCGTCTGTCCGGGCTCCACGGCGTACGTGCGCCGGATCAAATACTCCGCGGTCATGCCCTTGAGCAGCGCAGCGGCTGCGGTTTCGTCACTGACATCGTCCGGTAGCGGAACGAGACGGTCAGCGGCGATCACGCGAGCCTCCGAGTAAGCGGCCGGCGCACCGGTAGCATACGCGACACGTTCGCCGACCCGCACTGAAGTCACCCCGACGCCGATTTCTTCCACCGTGCCAGCCGCTTCCACGCCCAAGCCGGAGGGCAGCGGCACGGGGTACAGCCCGCTGCGCTGGTAGGTGTCGATGAAGTTCACGCCGACCGCGCTGTGACGGACCAGCGCCTCCCCCGCTTTCGGCCCGGAAAGCGAGATTTCCTGCATATCCAGGACCTCGGGCCCTCCAGTCCGAGCGAAACGAATCGCGCGCGTCATTCTGCTTGGCAGACTAGCGAGGTTTCGCGTCTCGCGCGACTGCCTCGCCGAAGCGCAGCGGCAAAGGAGCGCGGCGACGCGCCGTGTCCCAAGCGGAGTTCTGTGGTATCCCCGAGGCAGTCCGCATGTCGTCCGATCCTGGCTTTGAGCTCAAGCCGACGTCCACCCCGTTGCCCGCGGCCGAACGCGCAAAGCTGATGAAAGATCTCGGTTTTGGCCGGGTTTTCACCGAGCACATGGTGACCATCCGCTACCACGCGCCGGACGGCTGGGGTACCGGCCTGCTTTCGCCGTACGCGCCTATCCCCTTGGACCCGGCGTGCTCCGTCCTCCATTACGGCCAAGCCATCTTCGAAGGCTTCAAGGCCTATCGCCAGCCGGACGGCGGCATCTGCACCTTTCGGCCCGCAGCCAACGGGCAACGCTTCAACAACTCCGCGGCGCGCCTGGCCATGCCCGCACTGCCGGTCGAACGCTTCGTGGAGGCAGCGGACATCCTGATCCGTCAAGAGCGCGAGTGGGTGCCGCCGAACCCCGGTGAAAGCCTGTACCTGCGGCCACTGATGATCGCTACGGAGGTCGGCCTTGGCGTGCGCCCGGCGAAAGAATATTTATTCCTGCTCTTCGGTTCGCCCTCGGGCGCCTACTTCGCGCAGGGCGTAAAACCGCTCACGGTCTGGCTGTGTAAAGAATACGTGCGCGCGGCGCCCGGTGGTACGGGTGAAGCCAAGTGTGCGGGTAACTATGCCGCGAGCCTTGTTGCCCAACAGCAAGCGCTGGATGCAGGCTGCCAGCAGGTGGTCTGGCTGGACGCCATACACAAGCGCTTCGTCGAAGAGATGGGCGGCATGAACCTGTTCTTCGTGTACAAGGACGGCGCTTCCTCACGCATCGTGACACCGAAGCTCACCGGCACCCTGCTCGCTGGCATCACGCGCGACAGCTTGCTCACCATCGCCAAAGATCTCGGCTACGGCGTCGCCGAAGCCACCATCAGCATCGAAGACTGGGAGCGTGATTTGAAGAGCGGCGCGCTCACGGAAGTGTTCGCGTGCGGCACGGCCGCCGTCATCACCCCCGTGGGTGAGGTCAAATTCGAGGGCGGCGGCTGGCTCGTGAACAACGGCCAAACCGGCCCCGTCGCGCAGCGGCTGCGGGATACGCTGCTAGCAGTGCAGCACGGCACTTTGCCGGACGTGCACGGCTTCATGCATCGCGTGCTGTGAGCGGCGGTTGAGCGGGAACAAGCCCGCTCGCGAGGTGCGTGGCGGGGACGCGACCGCCCCCTCCTAGAAGTCACTTCATCGCGCTAGCAATGCGTTCGATGAGCGCGTTCAACGCGGAAGTGGGCGTGGAATTGACGCTGTTCGCTCGCTTCAGCACGACGCTCACTCGGCGCACTGTACCAAGGAGAGCTCCACCGCGGTGCCTTTGGAACGAGTCAGCAGCAGCTTCCCCTCCCGCGCCGCGATCAAGTCACTGCCGCGTACTACGCTATCCGCGCCGAGCGCGGTGTGCTCGCTGAGCCGCCCGAACCAGGTTGCGCCGTTTTCACCGGCGGCCGTGAGCCAAACCTTCCCCGCATCGTTCGAGTCAGCGAAGAGCGTGGGCGTGCCCGTGCCGTCAGCCTGGGCGTTGAGCTCCACTTTCTCGAAGCTGCCGTCGGCTTTGACGTGCAGCAGTTCCAGCGCGCCACCATTGGTACCCGGAGTGCTGTCGTCATCGCGGAAGGCGATGTACGCGCCGCCGTCAGCCGCGCTCGCCAGCTCGAAGCTCATGGGACGTGCGCCGGGCTTGGTGACCACGAGCGCGGATGACGCCACTTTGCCGAGCGCGTCCAACTTGAGCACTTCAATGCGGCGCGTGCCGATATCCAGCACGGAATCCCCCTCGATTTGCTCGTCTGCTCCGGCATCGAGGGCGCGCGCTTTGAGTTTGACCTTCGGCGCATCCAGGGCGCGCGCCATGGCCAGCCAATAGCCTCCCTTGCGCAGCGCGAGGCGCGGCGAATCCACATCTGCGCCGAGCGTGCTGAGCGGCTCAGGGTTCAACTTTTGCTTGAGATTGCTGGGGTCGAGCAATGCACCGAACACGCGGATTTTACCGGCCGTTTCCGTCGCGTAGGCGAGCAGCGCGTGATCGCCGCTGCTCTCGAGCGCGAACGTCGAATCCCGCCGCACGCCCGTGACTTCGGGACCCCAGGTAATTTGAGCCGCGCCGCGCGCATCACGCACGATGCCGACCTTCAGCATGCCGCCGCCGGCATCGGCGTCGGGCGCGGCGATCAGCAGATCTTTCCCGCGCACGGCAAACTGCGGCGGATCTGGATCGCCGTGGACGGTGCCCAAATCCACGAGCTTGCCGGCGCCCGCGTCGCCGTTCAGGAGCGCGAGCAAGGCGTGCGTTTGGCCTTTCACTGAACGGAGCGCGCTGATCGCGAAGCCATCAGCGTCTGCGCGCGCTGGGCCGAGCTCTACCGAAAAAGGCGCGGGGACTTCGTCATCTTCATCCGGACCGCCGTCGTCCGCATCCTCGGCCGGCGCGCGAGTTGCTGCGAGCTCGCCGATGCGAAAGGGGCTACCGTGCGCGAGCTCGTGGCAGCGCGCCGGGACCGGCCCTGGAGACGGCGCGGCAGGCAGCGAACTCGCCGCGCGCTCCGGCGCATCCGCCCCCAAATCCGAGGCTGGTTCAGGCTGGGTGACCGGCACGGGCGGCTTCTTCTTGCAGGCGGCGAGGTCAACGCTGCAAAGTGCCAGAGCGACGAGCCCGAGCACGGCGCTGGCGCCAACCGACACTGAGTTTTCGAAGAGCCCGAGCTTACGCATAGCGCCTCAGATCGACTACTCGCGCGAGCCCCGCTCAGCAAGTATGATCGAGCTCCCCCCCGAGCCACCCACTCCGCCCCTGCCACTCTTCCGTCGATGGCGAAACGCGAACTCACCCGCCCGTACGAGCCGAACCCGGCTTTGCGCGCGCTGTACCGTCGGTTCTTCGAGAAGATCCAAGTCGATGATGCGTGGGTGCGCTCGGTCAAGAACCTGGCCTCTGAGGGGTCCATCGTTTACGTCCTGCGCAACCTCAACTTCATCGATTTTCTGGCGCTCGATTATCTGACGAAGCGCCACCGCTTGCCGCAGGTGCGCTTCGTCAATGATCTCGGCTTGTGGATCCTGAATCCGATGGGCAAGGGCTGGCTGAACGCGATCATACCGCCCAAGACGATCTCGCGCTCGGCGGAGCTGGAAGACGCGCTGGAGCGCGGCGGCTCGGCCACGCTGTTCCTCAAGCGGCCTCCGGGCGTGTTGGATTTGGCGGCAGGCGCGAGCGGCGGCCGTGGCTTGAACGAAGGCGATGGCCTAGTGCGCACGCTGTTTGAGCTGCAACGCAAACGCGAACGCCCGATCCTGCTCGTCCCGCAAGTCTTCGTGTGGACGAAATTCCCGGACTCGCGCGGCACCGAGCCCTTTGACTTCATTCTCGGGCCGCGTGAGTGGCCGAGCCCGCTGCGCACCGTTGCGCAGTTTTTGTACAACTACAAACACGTCGAGTTGAAGCTCGGCGAGCCCATCGACCTGTCTGCGTTCTTGAGAGACAACCCGGGCAGCCCCGATCCGGTTTTGGTGCGGCGCTTGACGTACGCGGTGTTGGGTCGTTTGGAACGTGAGCGCCGCAGCGTGACCGGCCCGGCAGAAAAGCCGCCCGAACGCGTGCGCCAAGAGATCATCCGCAGCCCCAAGATGCGCGCCGTGATCGAGGACTTGGCCGACGAGCGCACGGACAAATACATGCTGCAGCAGCGCGCCTTGGAAATGCTGCGCGAGCTACAGGCCACACCTGATCGCACGACCATCAAGGCGTTGGAGGTAATTTTCGATCGGGTTTTCACGCGCATTTACGCGGGCATTGAGTTCAACAAGGGTGACATCGAACGCCTGCGTGGCGCGGCGAAAAACGGCGTGCTCGTGCTCTTGCCCAGCCACAAGAGCCACATCGATTACCTGATCCTG
>JBDTYJ010000038.1:0-23960 GCA_040005755.1 Pseudomonadota bacterium | reverse complement strand
GGCGGCGGTTGACTGCTGGCTAGCGCGGTTTCGGGTGGCCAAAAGGAGTCCGATGGAGGCACGTACGAGGGCACGCGGTCCAAGCGCAGCTCGGTCTGAAGCTTCCGTGGATCGATCTCGTCCGAGAGCTTCACGGTTTGGACTTCGAGCGTCTTGTGGTTCGAGATCGCGACCAGCGGCGTCGGCTCGTAGTAAACCGGTGCGTTCGGGTTGAGCTCGGCCGCCGCTTCGGGACCTTCCAGCGAACGCAGCGTGGACGGCCTATGAGGATCCTGCGGGCCAAGGCCCGGATCCGTGATGATTCTCTCGCGCTTGTCGGTCACGGCGCACGCCCTCTCAGCAGAGCGAGACAGCGTATATGACCTCGGCCTACATCGCGAGCCCTTCGTATTCGCGTCACGACGTTGAATCGTCCAGCCGACGGCTCAGTTGTCGGAAAAAAGCCTGAACTCGCGGCCGGCCCAAGGAATCCCTGCGCGGCCGTTCCACTCACAGCGCAACGGCGCGCCGCTCGGCGGCGGGAGTAAGGTGCGTGCCCCTTACCCAAGCCGAAAAGGATCGCGCGGCGGCTCTTAGGCGCGGGAACGTGACTTGGTGGCTGCGGCTTTCGGCCGAGCTGCCTTGGCACGCGAAGCGCGCGGCTTCGGCTCTTCCACTTCCTCTTGCTGCTCCGCTTCGTGGCTGAGAGCGGCGGGGGGCGGTTGCGAGAGGGTCGTGGGTTTGCGCTCTGAGCGAGGCACCTCAGCGGCACTGCTGCGCGGCGGCTCACCGCCATATTGAGCATGGAGCTCGGCCAGCAGCTCGATCAGGATCAGGTACTGGTCCGTAGGGTTTACGGCGGCGAGGGCGGTTTGGGCGCCTTGCTTGGCCTTGGCGCGGACCACCGCCGCCGGGAGCTCCGGCGGGATGAACGCGCCCTCCGGGGGGGCGGGCGGCCACGCACCGCGCGGCTCGGACCGAGGCACGCTGCTGCTGCTGGGCGCCGGCTTGGATGCCGGCACGACTTCAAACACGCGACGACGCGGCAAGCCACCGGCGGAGGGCGGCACGGGGGCTCCGGGCTTCGGCGCTTTCGCTGCCGGCGCGGGCACGCTACCCGGAGCGCGCGGATCGCGCGGCTTCTTGTCGTTGAAGATCGCGGCGCGCACGTCACGCGGTAAGCGTTGGCGTGCGAGGAAGAAGAAGACGCCGCCTGGGCTGCGACGGCCGCTGCCGTCACCGCGCATCAAGCCGCCCGCCTTCTCAATCTTCTCGGTCTCGGCAAGCAGCGTTACGCACGCCTGCTCGCCAAGGTTATCCATGACCGCTTTGATTTGGGCGAGCGGGCCTTCATCAGCCTCCCCGAGCGCCTTCGCAATTGTGTTAATCGTCTGCTCGCTAGACATGGTTTAGTTGGCCGCGCTCTTGCACAACTCCCCCACGGAGTGCGAGCGACTGAAGATTCTTGGCACCGACAGGGTTTGACTGCAATAGGCGTGTAGCGAAGACCAGTCTGGCCAGGTTCGCGTCCACGCAGTCCTTCCAGGATACGGCTTCCTCGTCCGTAACGCTAAGGTCAAATTGGGGCGCTCTCGCTCGCCGCGGCTTTCGCCTTCCCGGCGCGGCTTTCCGCTTCGCTCGCACGCGCGCCGCCCGCGTGTCGAAACGCTACGGCGTGCGGCGCCAATGCACAAAACGTCCACAGCGGTCGTTATTGGGCGCCAGCGGGGGTTGCAGATTGGCGTTTTTGCCAAATGTTTCGCTGGTCGCGGGCACGCTCCCTCCACCTACGCGTTGCCGCGGTCACTTGAAGCCGTGCAAGTGGACCACGTACCACTCGCCGCGCCACGAGATGAGCGAGGTAAGCTCAAAGTCCCGCGTCCGGCCCGCGGGCAGCGTGAAGTGCAAGCGTGAACGCAGCACGCGGAAGTAGCCGAGCTTGTTACCTTCCGATCCTGGAGCCATCCACTTAGCGTCCCTTTCGGAGACGGTAATGCCGCTGAACTTGGCCTCCGACGCCCTCGCTCCTAGCGCGCGATGATATTCCATGATGTCGCGCTTGAAGTTCGCGAGCAGGCGAAAGCGGTAGTCACGTTCCGGCTTTGCAACGTCCTTGACCTGCTGATAGGCCACGAGCGGGAAGAATGCGGCCGACGCCGGTTCGGGGTCGCCGCTCAAAATAGCCTTCCCGACGAGCGCGATGCGCTCCTCGAATGCGGCAGACGTGGCGCTTGGCCGCTGCTCCGTCTGCGGCAAGGGTTTGCCCTGCTCGTCCTGCAGCGCCGCCGATGGGCCTGCGCTGTTCCCCGTCTCGGGGGATGAAGTCGGCGCAGGCGCCGGGGGGTCGACGGCGCGGCCTGCAGCCTTCAGCGCGGCGTCTGGTTCTGCTCCGGCATCGGCGACAACGCGCGCGCTTGCAGGCACGAGCGCGGCGGGCGGCCCAACACTGCTTGTCGAGGTCGACGGCGCGGGGGCGCTCTCTGAGTGGTTCGAGAGCTTGAGCTGCGCGGCACTCGGCTCGTGGCTACAGCCAACTAGGGGTGCGCTGGAAAGCACGAGGCAGCCCAACCACGAAATTCGCGACAATGGCACCCGGTTGCTGTACACCTCGCCCGGAGCTCCGGTGAAGAAATGTGCGGCTTGGCGCACGCCCGGCCGCTGTCTGGCGCGGGCGAGGCTCACTGTGGTTGACTGAAGTCAGCCGCGGGTCTATCCGGCGAGCAAGTTCATGCCCACAAATCGGCGACACTCCGCGTGCTCCATCCTGGCCGCCGGCCTGCTACTGACCAGCGCCGGTCATGCCGACCCGCTGCCGGATAGCCTCGTGAAAGTCGATCAGGCGTCGAGCGGAAGCACGGACGTCGCTACCTCGGGCTTTGAGAAGGGCGAGAAACCCGCGGCGCAAGCCAAAGATGCGACCGAGCTGCAGCTCTCGGCCGGTGGCTTGTCGTCGGCGGGCAACAGCCGCTCGCTGGCCGCCACCACAGCCGGTAAATTCCGCCTGCGTCGCGGTTCTGATCAGGTGAGCGCCGCCGCCGCCGCGAATTATGCGCGGTCCGCCGCGAGCAAGGACGAGGGCGTCAAGACCACGGTCGAGAATTTTCAGGGCAAGCTCCGTTATGATCGGTTCTTGGCCGGTTCGTTCGCCGTGTTCGCCGGGGCCTCCGCGCGTCACGATCGCTTTCAAGGGCTCGACCTGCGCCTGAACCTGGACCCTGGCATCGAGTACTATTTCATCGACCAGAGCAATCAGCAGCTGTGGTCCGAGCTCGGTTACGATTTCCAGTATGATGTCCGCAGCGACGACGAGCTTGCTACCTCCGCCGCTAGCGGCACGGTCTTGGATAAACACGACACGCGCCACAGCGGGCGCGTTTTCGCTGGCTACACGAACAACCTCAGCAAGGCAGTGACGTTCGCGACCGGCCTCGAGTACCTGCAGGGCATTCCGAAGACCGAGAACTACCGGCTGAATTGGGATGGGTCGATCAACTCCACGGTCGGGTCGGGGTTTTCGATCGCGACCACGGTGGCGGTGCGCTACGATCACAACCCGCTACCCGGAATCGAAAAGACGGACGTTACAACGTCCATCAGCCTCGTCTACAAACTGCTTTAGCGCCGCGCGCTCGTCGGGAACCCCGGAACCACCAGCCATGTACAAGGCCCTTCGGAATCGCAGCTGGTTCGTACCAGCAATCATAGCGTTGGCATTGGTCAGCGTCGGCGGGTGTCGGAAAAAAGCACCCAAACCAACCGACACCACCTCTCCCGATCAGCCGCACGAACCCGATCTGGTCCCGGGCGCGACACCTGTCGCCATGCTGGAGCGCACGGGGTGCTACGGCGAATGCCCTGTATACCGTCTGACGGTCAGCAGCGACGGTAGCGTGGTGTACGTTGGCACGCGCTGGGTGAAGGCGATCGGCATGAAGCAGTACAAGATCAGCGACGCGCAGCTGGCAGAGCTGCGCGCGGCGTTTGACCGCGCGAATTTCGCGCAGCTGCATGACTACGACCGCGTCGAGAATACGGATGACGACTGGGTGCTGCTGTCGTTCTATCGCGGGGCGACGCCGAAGCGCGTGCGACACTACCATGGTGATAACTCTGCTCCCCTGGCCTTGAGTGTGCTGGAGGATGAGTTTGACCGCATCGTGGGCAGCGGCCGTTATGTGGGCATGCCAAGCGCCACCGGCTCGCTCGCCCCGTCAATGTCCGCAGTGGGCGCGGGCCCAGCGGCAGACACACCGCCACCCACGCCCGGCAGGCCTGCCCACTCCGCGGAGAACGCTGGCCCGCCCGACGAGACGGTTGCCGACCCCGACAATCATCCTTAAGTGAATAGTGCGGCGACCATTCGCTGCCATAAATAGCCGCGCCGCTGGCACGGTATCGAAGTCATTCAGGTCCGCACCGTGTTCTTGCAAGGTTGCAACGCAATGCCACCGGTAGCGCGCTAAGTAGCTGAAAGTTCGCTGGCCCGAGATATGCTTAACGGGCTGCGTCTCCGAAAAGAAACCCATGCGCGGCGTCATCACTACCCGTCACTTGGTCACCCACGCAACGCTCATCATGCGGCTGTTCGGGGTTCGGGCCTACTTCAAGTGTGTCGCCTGCGTGCTGCGCAAGGGCGGCAAGGCAACCTTTCTGGACGCCGTCTCGCACTGATATTATCGCGCGCCTGTGCCGCGATGACTCCGATCCTCAAGAAACCGCAGGCCAAAGGGAAGCTCGGCTTCGACGGCGTGTCGCTCTTTGCCTTGGGTGAGGGCTGGTCGGCGATGTGTTTCAAACCCATCGAGCCCTGAGGCCCATGAGCAGCAAGGGTCGTCCGTACCGTAGCTTCACGTTCGAAGGCTTCGAGATCTTGGTTGGCAAGCAAGCAACCGATAACGACCACCTGACGTTCAATGTCGCCGAGCCGCACGATCTATGGCTGCATGTGGCGGGCGGGACCCCGGGCAGCCACGTGGTCGTGCGGAACCCCGAGCGGGGCTCCCTGCCCGAAGCGGTCACGCGCTGCGCCGCGGAGCTGGCCGCTTGGTACTCGAAAGCGCGCAATGCCGCCAAGGTCGAGGTGCACGTGTGCCGTGCGGGCGACGTAAAAAAGGCGCGCGGTGCCCCGGCCGGCCAAGTGCAAATCGCGCGCTACAAGTCGGTGCGAGTCGCGCCCGCGCCGTTCGCCGGCAGCACCGGCGACGATTCGGAGTGACGCACGATTCAGGGCGGTAGCTTGGATTTCGCGACCCGCGTGGTCCCTTTGAGCACCGCCAGGTCGTGCTCGAATTTGGCCTTCACGGTCTTGAACGTGTCGAGCGTAGCCGTATCCCAAGCAGCCAAGTCGGCCGCGATGGCTTTTTGTTGCGGCGCAACGGGCTTGAGGGCGGCTTGGAAAGCGGCTTTCGCCTTGGCCGGCGCCTTCTGGGACTTGGGACCAAGCTCGTTCAGCGCCTTGTTCGCCTCCGCGAGCTCCAGCTTGCTCTCTTCTTTGAATGCGCTGCGTGCCGCTGCTAGCGCCGCCTCTGCGCTCTTGCCCTGCTCGGCCGCACTGCTCTGCGCCTTGCTCATGCACTCCTCGAGCTTAGCTTTCGTATCGGTGGCATCTTTGCCGGCCTGATCAAGCTTCTGCTGAAGTTCGTCGAGCTTTTGCTGCGCGGCCTGCTTCGCTTTGGATGCCGCGTCATCGGCGGCCTGCTGCACAGCCGCGACTTTCTTTTTTATCTCCTCCTCGTTCCCACAAGCCACGAACAACATCGGCACGAGAAGCAAGGCGGCGCGCATGCGCTGACGCTAGGAGATGTGCCGGGAATCTTCAACTCGCGGTACGCGGGCCAGCGCGCGAGTAGGGCGCAAAATGCGGCACTGGCGGAGCTTTCCAGTGACGAAGTGCGCCGTCAGTGGGGCCGCAACCGGGCTCGACACCACTCTGCCGACGCAACCCCGATGAGCCAGGCCAGCCCGATGCTCAAGTGGCCGGTCAGTAGATGGGCTCGGCCGATGAGCGGACAATGCAGCATTAGGATCAAGTTGGCCGCAATGCCGGCCATCGCCGCGGCAAGTGCCCAAACGCGAAACGATACCCGCAGCCCGCGCTGCAACGCCCAGAGCAATGTAAAAGTGGGCGAGGCAAGAGCACTGCCGTAAACAAAACAATTGAGCGAGCGCCAACCGAAGCCGGCGCTGAGCTCATCCGTAGTTGCGCGCGCGTCGGCCACGAACCAGAGCAGGCACGGCGTGCACCAAGCAAAAACGGCAAGTGCGACGCGCAACCGCGCGGCGCGACGCGCGATGGGCAACGGCTGAAGCGCACTGTTCGCGACCAACCCCAAGAAAGCGAGCAACGCAGAACCGGCTAGTAGGCGCGGCGCGCCAAAAGTGCGCCAAGGCACGCGCTGACGCAAGAGCTCGCGCATCATGAACAGCACAGGTAACCCGATGCTGAGTACCAAGCGCATACGGGTGGAGCGGCTGCGCAGAAAAGCGCGCAGCCCGCGCTCGTTCTCGATCAACGCCTCGGCGGCGGCGAGCTGCGCGGGCGACACGCGCGCGCGCTCGCCGGTCGCGCGTGCCAAGTGTCGACCGAGCGTGGCGCGCTGCTCGAACAACTCACGACAGGCCACACACGCGCGCAGGTGCTCGCCGACCGACGCGCCGGAGGGAATGCCACCGCTCCTGAATCGTTGGCGAATCTCGAGGCACTCCACGGCTGTTCGGCGTGGTATGCCGGTCCAGGGCGAGAGGTTACGCGAGGCATGCCGAACCGCCTTTGGCGAGCGTTGGACACTCGACCCCTGAACCGGGATTTTCCCTACAATCCCGAGAAATCTCGGCGGCCTACCTCTTCTTGGCCGGTGCTTTTTTCGCAGCTGCGGGCGGAGGAGGCGCGGCAGCGGCCTTCTTTGCCGGAGCTTTCTTGGCAGGCGCAGGTGCCGGCGCAGCTGCCTTTTTCGCGGGCGCCTTCTTTGTGGGAGCCGCAGCCTTCACCGGAGCCTTCTTGGCAGGCGCGGGCGCGGCAGCAGACTTCTTCGTGGCAGCGGGCTTCTTCGCGGGCGCGGGCTTCGCGGCAGCGGGCTTATTCGCGGGCGCGGCTGCCTTGTCTGCGGGCGGAGGCGGAGCGGCTGCGCCCTTGCCTGCTTCCCACAACCCCAACGGGGCACCCGACGGATCGACGAAGATACCGATTGCACCCATGTCGCCGATCTCTTGGAACGGCAGCATGGCAGTGGCGCCCCCTTTCGTGGCCTTCGCCATCGTCGCTTTCACGTCGTCGACCTGCACGTAGGGAAGCCATGCCGGCGGTTGCCCCGGCATCTGCACCTTCTGCATGCCGCCGCCGACGCCGCCGCCGACGTCAATCATCGTGTAATCCATTCCGGGCATCTCGCTCAGCTTCCAACCAAAGAGCGCTTGGTAGAACTTCTTGGCCTTCTTGATGTCATCCGTGCTGAGCTCGATGTGGGCGAATGGATTGGGCATGTGGACTCCTTGATTCTCCGCGGGGAACTAAGGGCAAACCCCGCGCGCGACCGGCAGACTCTCACGAGCCGAATCAGCGAGCAAGACGCGACGTGGCGCTCTCGCAGCAACCACTCGTGTCGCGCAGCCATCCGCCCTCGCTTACTCACAGCGTAGAAGTGAAGCGAGGCTTCGACGCCAGCGCTACACGCGGCGCAGCCGGAGCAACGCGACCTGGCTGAGCGGCCAGAGCAATTGGGGGCTGCTTTGTAGGCCAATTGCGGGAACAGGACCAATCCGCCCCGCCACACGAAAGGCAAAAAAGGCCAGGCTCGCCGCGAGCGAGGCGGCCCAGAGCGGTCGACGGGCGCAGCCGTAAAGCGTTGTCGGCGCAGACACTCGCTCCACGCGCAAGCGCGGTTGCGGCGGGCTCGCCCTCCCGGCCAGGGCGCCGAGTACGATGCCTGCACGCGCAGAGCGCCCGTGCCGCGGCAGGTGCGTGGCTCGCGCAGCTGCCGCCGTCCGGGTGGCAGGCGTCTAGTCAGACGCTAGGATTGCCGGCGTACGCCACCCGTTGCCAGGCCGTGTTTCGCTCGCCGACCATGCGCAGCGCATTCTTCAGAACGGCACCGCGCAACACAACCGGCTCCGAGTACGCTTCCGCGAGGGAGGCGCCGTCCGGGAGCTGCTTGCGCGTCGCGTGTCGAATGCGGCCCAGTGCCTCGCACTTGGGACAATACTCTAGCTCGACGCTGGCGCTCACCGGCACGCTGTGCGGGACGAACGGCGTGTCACGAAAAGCGGACAGCGCTGCGCCTTGGTCCTCGGGCGCGTGCTGAACCGCACTCGCGAGCTGCTCGCGCAACTCAGTCGAGAATGCGGTATGCGTTTCTTCGAATGCTTGCTTGCACCGCAGGCAACCGAACACGCTTGCGCTGATCGCGATAGCAACGCCTGCGATCAGCAAGACCGCACCGACGCCGAGCACTCGAATGCTCCCTCCCAGCGCGAAACTGGCCGCGCACAGGCCTGCCCCCAGAATCGCCGCCGCAAGGCCGCCGAGTAGCCGACTGGGCACGAAGATTTTTCCGATCTCACCGTCCATGTTCACCGACCCTTTTGTCACAGCCAACAACTCGCGATCCGCCCCGTGCGCGAACACTACCAGAGCAGAGCAACCCCTCAGAAGCCAGCTACCCGCTTCCTGTGGCCTTTCCGCTCCGCAGCGCCCCAGCCGTCAGGGCGGCTCCCCCCTGGTCGATCGCACCGAACCGACTAGGCTAAGGCTGGTGCACCAGGACTCACGCCGCGGGCTGCTGCTGATCGGTGTGATGAAGCTGCTCAAGGGCGCGGGGCTGCTGATACTTGGGGTGGGCGTGCTTTCGCTGTTGCACCGCGACGCCGAGCACACGATTCGGCACCTCGCGGAGATCCTGCGCGTGGACACCCATGCCCGTTTGGTCGACCACGTGCTGGAGAAAATTGGCGGTATTAGCCCGCGCACGATGCGCCGCCTGGGCGTCGGGACTCTGCTCTATGCAGGCGTATTCACGACAGAAGGCATCGGGCTGCTGCTAGCCAAGCGCTGGGCAGAGTACATGACGACCGGCGTGACGCTCTCCTTCCTACCTCTGGAGGTGTATGAGTTTTGCGTCCATCCCACGCTGCTCAGGGGCGTCGTGATCCTCATCAACATCGCTGTGGTCATCTACCTTGTGCTCGAGATTCGTCGGCGGCGCGCGAGCGCGGATTCGCCCGGGTCGATCTCCGCGGCGGCTCCGGAAAGCGGAAAGTGAGCAGAGCTCGAGCCCACGCTTCGTGCTTTCACAACACCGTCGCTCACCCATAAGAGTGATGTTGTGCGCCGCGCTTCTCGTACGCTCCGTCAAGTCGCCTCGACAAGCAGCAAGCCACTGGCAGCCGAAAGCTGACACGAAATCGCGCGCGAAAGGCAAAGACCTTTCACTTCGAACAGTGAATAATTTTTGCGAAACTGAATCGCCGACAGCAATGCGAGCGCTCGTGCTGCAATTTTATGACGCGAACTCGGTATGTCACCTGCGCAGCTTGTGCGGAACGTGAGACAAAGCTAGGTCAGTGTGCGAAAAGAGGCGCTGAGCTCATGCGCGCGATCACGGCTTTTTTACTTTTCCTCAGTGTGGGCTGCGGCTCATCACCCCCGCCCAGCGCGGAGCGCCCGGAAGTGGCTTCGACGGATGGCTCGGGCCCAGCGCCGAGCAGCACGCGGCGCTCCATTCCGGACCATTGTGCCCGTGGCAAGCGCGAATGTGTGCCGCCGCCAGGGTGGGTCAAACGCCTCTGTGAGGACGTTTATCCGGATGTCGCGCTCAACATGTTCAAGCCGGGCACGCGCTGGCAGCGCCTGTACATGCTCGCCCGTGCCGAACCGTTCAACGCCTCGGGCGGGGCCTCGCTTCTCGGTGACAAGATGGAACGCGGGGAAGAAGTGATTGCGCTGAAACGCCGCGACAACAACGGGGAGCTGCAGGTCGGCGACAACTCCGGCTACGACGTGCTGCGTTGGAACGGCGCGTGCGCAACGATTCACGACGGTGACTTCGCGCGCGCCCCGCTGCGTCAAGGCGTCGTGTACTCCAAGATCGAATGGCGGCGGCTGGGCTTGGATTTGCGGAAAGCACTGGAGGAGCAGCCGGACATTTTGGCCGCGCAGACCGCGCGTCGCAAAGCTTGCCACGGCATGGGGGTCGGTGAGGTCAGCAAGGACTGCGAGGTCTACGACCGCAAGTTCATGGACGAAATCATTCGTTACGTGTCGGAAGGCGGCGCTATTCCGCAGCCCTCGCGCTTACCCTGAGGCACAGGCGCGCGCAGTTTTTTCGTCGCGCTGCAGTGAGCACCGGCTGAACGGAGGCGCGCTATTGCGGTCCGCCGCAGCGCAGCCAACTCAAGATTTGATTCCGCTCGCTGGTGCTGAGCTGCGGCGCGCCAGGCGGCATGGCGCAGCGAGCAAGCTGCGAAGTGATGCTCGCGAGCTCCGGCTGGTTACACCGGCGCGTTCCCAATCAGCGATGCTGAGCTAGCGCGCTGAGCTAACGCGCTGAGCTCGGCGGGGCGGACCGGCAACCTGAGCAAGCTCAGAACGCCGGTCGCTAGCCGCCTTCGCGCACTCAGGCGATCGCGTCTTTGATTGCTTTGGTCGCGCGCGCCTTGACGGCCTTGCTCGCGGGCTTGGCAGCAAAGGTAGTGGGCTCTTTGGTGAAGGGGTTGATGCCCTTGCGCGCGGGACGCGCCGGCTTCTTCACGACCACGAACTTAGCAAAGCCCGGGAGCACGAATACGCCGTTCTTCTTCAGCTCTTTGTGGCCGATTTCGACCAGAGCATCCATCACGGCTTTGACATCCTTGCGGGACGCGCCGTCACCAACGCTGTCGACCACAGCTAGTAGTAGACCGCTCTTGGTGAGTTGCTTCGTCGTCTTCGTTTTCGGCTTTGCCATTGGGAAATCTCCTGTGCGGGGAATAAGAACCGACAGAGAGCACCGTTAGCCCTCAAAATCCAGACCTAAACTGAACCTTGGGGGTCGAACGTTCGCGGCCAGCCAGAGCGCCGGAGGGCAATAGCGACGACTCGAATCGCGTGAGCGCAGGTGCAAACCGCCGCATCGCGGGCCGCTTCGAGCGCGCACGTTGCCTGACAAATTACCGAAAAATGCCGACATTTGCTGGGTGAATCGCGCTGACACAGCTCGGCTGATGCATGCTCCGCGCGGAGCGAAAGAGGATTCAGAGCACACGCATCCGGGTGCTTCGAGAGGCGTGTGCTGCACGGTGAGACAGCCTTCGCCGCCACGATATTTTCCCGATTCGGCGCCCCCTCCCTAACGGCGAATGTGGCGATGGGCGCGGCATGCCCGCCGAGCACGCAGGTCGCCGGGGCGGGATCTTTAGGCAGAATCACCAGCCCGAATCGCGCACCGAAGGCGCGTCCCGCGACGATCGCAGCCCAGCGCTGTGTTCTGCGGGCCTCCCACGTTAGCGCGGGTCGCGGCGCCCGAGTGAGAACGCCGAGAGCCCGCGACGGCTACGTCAGGCGCTTCGGCCGTCGTATTCCGTGATCTTCAGCTCCTTCACTTCCACGCCCGCTAGACAGCGCGCGTTCACCATGTACATCGGCGCGCCTTTGCGATCCTTACCGCGGGCGAACGAGCGCACTCCGCAGGTGGCACAGAACACGTGGTGAATGTTCTTGGTGTTGAATTGATAGTCGGTGAGCGCGTCCTCGCCTGAGAGGAGTCGGAAGCGCTCCTCGGGCACGAACGCCATCAGGGAACCGGTGCGCGAACACATCGAGCAGTTGCATGTGATCAGCGCTTGGCTCAAATCCAAGTCGACTTGGTAGCTGACTTTTCCGCAGTGACAGGAGCCGGAGTAGATTTTCGCCTCGGTCATGGCTTTCTCCATAGTGTCATCGGGTCAGTTTACCAACGGTGATAGCCAGCGAGCGGTGCCCGCTGGCTATCCCCGGGAAACCGCCGCGGCTTCGGCGCGAGGCCCCGCGCCGAAGCAGGAGAAGCCTCGTCCTGAGGCTCGAGTAGCCGCCGACCGAGCGCGACGGTTCCCAAGCCCGGCCAGGAAATCCCAGCCAGGCGCAGTCCGTCACGCGGCAGCTATCTGTCCCGCGCACGCACATTATCTAGGCCCAGGCGGGGACCACGGAGAATGCAAAGAGACTTTCGCCCCGTAACTGCTAAGGTGGCCTATGAAGTCAGCTCACCAGGGTATCTTTCCGAAAGAAGCGCGCACGCATGACTGGGCCCTACAGGACGGCCAGCTCGGCGCCTTCAGTGCTTACAAGTGCTCCAAGTGTGGCACCAAGGCCAGCGGCCGCGGCCGCACCATCATGACCGCCGCAGGCTCGCTCTCGTGCGAGCAGACGGTCGCCGCTGCTCAAAGCTGAGCGGCGTGCCCGGCTCGTCGGCGCGCCGCGGGCCGACGCTCAGCAAATGACGAGCTGCTCGACTTGCGAAAGCTCGGCGAGCTGCTCGCCCGGAGCAGCTGACTGCGAGGCAAGCCGAAAGAGCGCTCTCGCGCTCGAGTACACGATGACACCGGTGGCGCTCGCGTCGAACGCGAGCACGCCCGATGCCACGAGCTCGATCCCGCTCTCCGTGATGCGAACCAGCTCATCACCAACGCCGGCTTCGAGCGCGCGCGTGGCGCTCGCCGGTTTGGCGCGGAAGGCCGCGAGCAGCCGAGCTATCGCTCCCGCGGGTGATCGCACCGATCCGCGATATGGCCGCCGAATCGCGTAAATGAGCGTATCCGACAGCGGCACGGGCGAAAAGTAGTCGTACTTGGCATCGGCCACCAGCACCTCCACGGTGCTTTGCGCGAGGTTCAGGCGGTGGAGTGAGGATGCGCCGAACCCCGCGCGCGAGCCGGCCTTGGTGCGGCCGATCCCGGCGGAGGCGTACACAATTTCACCGCGCCCCCCGGGCGCCCAACGCGGCTCGCGATCGATCACTTCGCCCTCGGTCACGGTGCGCATGCCTTTGCCGTCGTCCCCCAAGAGCCCGATGGCGCTGGAACCGTCTTTGCTTTGCACGGTGCAAGTCAAGGCCTCGTCGGCAAAGCTGAGATCGAGGTCACGGATCTCTGCTTCGGCGCTGAATAGCCGCCGCTCCTCTCCGCTGCCGAGAACTTGAGTGAAAACACTCGAAACGCCAGCGACGCTGAGCGTGTAGCACAGCTCGTCGGCGCGCCGACCGCGCGCCACATCCACGAACGGCACAGGGAGGCCAGAGCGTGCGGCAGCATTCGCTGCGTACGCGCTATGTAATTCCTGCGGCGTTCCCGGCCATGAAAGCAGGATGATCTTGCCTCCCGCGAGGCAAGCGATCTCGGCCTGTACCATGTCATCGAGGCTAGCTCAGGCCGGGTGCGTTTGTCCGCGCCGTGTTCGCTCAGCCGCCAATCATGACTGCTTTGCCGAGCCACGTGTCTTCGCTGGCAGCACGTATCAAAAAATCTGCCACGTCAGCGCGCGAGATGGCCTTGGGCACGGGTTTGACCTCGGTCTCGGTGACGTAACGTTTGCGGCCTGGGCCATTCGTGAGCCGGCCGGGGCGCGCTATCACCCAATCCAGCGAGCTTGTCATCACCTGTTGTTCCTGACGCTCGTGATCCTCATACGGCGTTTTGAGCAACCAGCCGACGAGCACTTTGGCGACGAAGAAACCAGCCAACGCCCGGCTTTCACCGGTGCCGAGCGCGCTCAGGACAACCAAACGCCTCACGCCATGCTTCTTCATGGCTTCGATGACGTACGCGGTACCTTGTGAGAAGTAGCGCGGGTTCAAGCTGAAATCTTTCAAGGACGCGGCAGAAGCCGTGATGATCACCGCGTCATGCCCCGCGACAGCGGCATCCACCGAAGCCGCCTGATGAAAATCCCCCTGCCTCAGGCTCAGCAGCGGGTGCTGAAAGGCCAGATTTTGCGGCGAGCGAGCGAACGCTGTCACGTGCTGCCCACGCGCCACCGCGGCTTTGACCGCCTCTGCCCCCGTGCCTTTCGAAGCGCCGATGACGAGGATTTTCATGCCGCAAGTAAATGCGCCCGTGACTACAGAGCGTCAAGTATGCGCCCGGCCGGAGAGCGCGAGGCTCGAGCCAACGAGGCCTCAATCCCCGGCCGAAATACCCATCACGACTACCGATCGGAAGGGCCGGCGATGCGTTTGCGCAGCGCGCACGCGTCGAACACACCCCGGTAAAAGCGCGGCAGCTGACGCTCGACACGGAACCCGTGCTTCAAGAACAGCTCCAGCGCGGATAGATTCGCCTGCGCGGTGTGGATCGTGATGTCACGGAAGCCCGCCAGCGACAGCACGCGCTCGACCTTTGCGAGCAGCGCCGTGCCTACGCCGAGGCCACGTGCGCGCTCGTCCACCGCAATGGCGGATAGCTCTGCATGTGTGGCGCCCGCGGAACCGGGGCGAACCACCACGAAGCCAAGCGGTTCGCCCGCGCGGCAGGCAACCCAGGTCACGCCGCTGCGTGCCATGCGCAGCGTGTTACCCGCAGGGTGCGGCGAATACTCATCGAACGCTTGCGTCGCGAGTCGCGCAATGAACGAGTCATCAGCGGCTTGCCGTTGGCGAAGTGAGACTTCGAGAGCCGGCGCCTGCATGTACTGACTTTAGCGCGCTTTTTCGGTTCCGCTCGCGCGCGGAGCCGGCCTTAGGGCCCGCGAATGGCTAAGTCGATCGATGATCGCGGCCGAGGCGCCCGGCTGGCGAGGCGCGACGAAGGCGCATACTGCAGGTATGTAACTGAGGAGCAACGAAGGCAGCCGGGATGGCTCGGCCGCGAGGGCGATCGACTTAGCCATTCGCGGGCCCTTAGCCGCGCGGCCCGGAGAAGCACTGAACACGAGCAGCTGGCGCGGGGCGACCGGGCTGGTTTTTTGCCCGGTCAACCCAACGCGGAAGCTCAGATGACGGGCTTCATGGCAGTCATGTACGCGCGGAGCACGGTGCCGATTTGCTCGACGGGATGGTTGCGGATTTCTGCATCGACGCGAACGAGCTCCCGGTTGGACACGGCGGTGTCCTTCAGCTCCAGACCCTTGCCGATGACGTCGGTTTCGACCTTGAGCATGAACTCTTTGAGCAACGGGCGACAGGCGTTGTCGAACAGGTAGCAGCCGTACTCTGCGGTGTCCGAGATCACTTTGTTCATCTCGTACAGCTTCTTGCGCGAGATGAGGTTGGCGATCAGGGGCGTTTCGTGGAGGGACTCATAGTAGGCGCTCTCGGCTTTGATGCCGGCGTCGGTCATGGTTTCAAAAGCGAGCTCGACGCCCGCTTTGACCATGGCCACCATCAGGATGCCCTTGTCGAAGTACTCCTGCTCGCTGATCGAGGCATCCCCCGGCGCGGTCTGCTCGAAGGGGGTCTTGCCCGTAGCTTCACGCCAGCCGAGCAGGTCCTTATCGCCGGCTTTCCAGTCCGCCATCATGGTGCTGGAAAACTTGCCGCTGATGATGTCGTCTTGGTGCTTCTGATACAGAGGCGCCATGATCTTTTTTAGCTCGAGAGAGAGCGCGTGCGCCTTGAGCTTCGCGGGATTGCTCAGGCGATCCATCATGCCGGTGATGCCGCCGAACTTGAGGGCCTCAGTGACCGCTTCCCAGCCGAATTGGATGAATTTGGCGGCGTAGGCTTTGTCGATCCCCTTTTCGATCATCTTGTCGAAGCACAGGAGCGATCCGGTCTGGAGCATCCCGCACAGGATGGTTTGCTCACCCATCAAGTCACTCTTCACCTCGGCCACGAAGGAGCTGGCGAGCACGCCCGCGCGGTCGCCACCGGTGCCAGACGCGAGCGCCTTGGCCACAGCCCAACCCTTGCGCTCCGGATCATTTTCCGGGTGCACGGCAATGAGCGTCGGAATTCCGAAGCCACGCGTGTATTCCACACGCACTTCCGAACCCGGGCCCTTGGGCGCCATCATCACCACGGTGATGTCCTTACGGACCTGCATGCCCTCTTCCACGATGTTGAAACCGTGGGAGTACCAAAGAGACGCGCCCTTCTTCATCAACGGGATCAAGGCGCTGACAACGGGGGTGTGTTGCTTGTCGGGTGTCAGGTTACCAATCACATCCGCCGTGGGGATCAGCTCTTCATAGGTGCCGACCTTGAAGCCGTTCTCGGTCGCGTTGCGAAAGCTCGCGCGCTTTTCGCTGATCGCTTCCTTGCGCAGCGCGTAGCTCACGTCCAACCCGCTGTCCCGCAGGTTGAGGCCTTGGTTGAGGCCCTGAGCACCGGCGCCCACGATGACGATCTTCTTGCCGCGGAGAACGTTCACGCCATCGGTGAACTCGCTCTTGTCCATGAAGCGACACACGCCAAGCTGTTTGAGAGCTTCGCGAAACGGCAGGGAATTGAAGTAACTCATCGCGGACTTTTCCTCGGGTTCCTGAACGAAATGGGGCCGGATCCATTGTCTGCAATCCTTCACCTGTCAACATACGCTGACAAAACTGATGACCGCCCTCCGCATTTGCTTCGACACGGCTAGCATTGGCCCGACAGACCAGCCCATTTTCCGCGATTTTAGCTGGATCGTCGAGCCTTTACAGGCCTGGGTCGTCACGGGCTCCAATGGCAGCGGTAAGAGCGCAATCGCCCAGGCGCTGGCGGGCGGCCTTGCGGTCGCTTCGCGCGCTGCGTCAGAAGCGGGCAGCCCCGGACGGGGAACCTGCCTGCCGGCGCCCGAAACCGTCGCGCTGATCTCGTTCGAACGCCAGCGTGACGTGGTGTTCGACGAGCGTTACCACGACGACAGCGAGTTCGTGGATGGTGGCGTGGACCCGGGAACCGCTGCGCAGGATTTTATTTTGGGTCGCCCGCGCGGCGGCGCGGCCGTACCAGCTCCGGCGCGCCTGGCTGAGCTCGTCCGCCGGCTCGGCATCGAGGCGCTGATGGGGCGCGGTCTGAAGTACTTGTCCACGGGCGAGATTCGTAAAGTGCTTCTGGCGCGCGAGTTGCTTGCCGAACCGGCGCTACTCATCTTTGACGAGCCCTATGAGGGGCTGGATACGGCCACGCGGCGCGTGCTCGCTGAGGAACTCGAACGACTCGTGAACACCTCGCTTTCAGATCCGAGCGGCCGCGCAACGCAGGTGCTCGTGATCACCGATCGCTATGAGCACGTGCCCAGCGCGACAACGCATGTGCTGCACATCGAAAGCGGGCAGATCGCCTTTTCCGGAACGCGCGCGGAGTTCGAGGCGCGCGGCATTCCGCGGGAACTCCGGCAGCTCGGCGAGCCTGAAACGGCGATGTTGAGCGCGGCGCTCAAGGACACGCTCGAAGACAGCTCACCTTGCACGAGCACCACCGACGCTGATTTAGTGCTGATGCGAGACGTCACCGTTAGTTACGGTGGGCGGCGCGTGCTCGATCATTTGAACCTGACTGTACGGCGCGGGGAGCACACGCTCGTGCGTGGACCGAACGGCTGCGGCAAGACCACGCTGCTCAACTTGATCAACGGTGACAACCCACAAGTTTATGCGAATGACGTAACCGTGTGCGGCATGAAGCGCGGCTCCGGTGAGTCGGTGTGGGACGTGAAGAAGAAGCTTGGTCAAGTATCGTACGCGCTGCACGTGGAATATGCGTACCGCTGTCAAGCGAACCTGATCGAGACCGTGTTGTCTGGTTTCTTCGATTCGATTGGCTTGTACCGTGAGCCAAATTACGCAGAAATTCGCGGCGCGGAGCGCTGGCTAGAGGTAGTGGGCCTGCTCGCCAAACGCGCGGAACCGTTCACACACCTCTCCTACGGAGAACAGCGCGTAGCGCTCATCCTACGCGCTGTCATCAAGCAACCGCCGCTGTTGATCTTGGATGAACCGTGCCACGGCTTGGATGCACGCCACCGCAGTGAAGTGCTAACCATCGCCGACTACATCGGCAATGAAACGGACACTACCCTGCTGTACGTGACGCATGACCCCGCGGAACAGCTCGCCTGCACGCGCCAGGTGTTCGAGTTCCGCGCGCAGGGCGGCTGGGCGCTCCGCGCGGTCTGAACTGCGGCCATCAGTTCGAATTCGACTGAGGTCAGAGCACTGGCGGGGCAGGCGCTGTCAGCGCGGCGGACTGTATGCCGAGCGCTTGCTCTATCGACGCGGTCTTGACGACTGCGTCATCGAACCCGTCTTTGCCGAAGGTCTTGTGCTCGATGTCCTCGAACAAGTCAGCGCGCTGCGACGAGCGCACGATACAGAACATCATACGCCAGGAGTTTCAGTGCCAGGCACGCAACGGTGGCAAGGAACAGCGCGCGCACCAGCCGTTCGCTGCTCTTCACGGCGAGCTGGGCGCCGACATACCCACCCACGAAATTCGCGACGGCAAGCGGAATGCCGACGCGGAAGTCGATCAAATGGGCGAGGTAGAAAATCAGCGAGGCAGCTGCGCACGAAACCAAATTAATTGGCTTCGTGATCGCTACCGACTCCAGCATTCGCAGCCCGAAACACGTGACGCCCAGGAACGTCATCAGCGTGGTGTAGCCACCGGAGAATAGACCTCCGTAAATTCCAAGCAGAAATGCGAACATGAAGCCAAGCAGCGCCGCCGGTGGCGGGATCGAAACGCTGCGCGCCGTGGAGCCAGGCTTGACGGCCATGAACGCCACCAGCAGACCCATCGACACGCCGACGATGGTTTTGACCACCGCCTCCGGCAGCTTCACCGCAAGCTCCGCGCCGAGCGTCGAAGAAACGATGGTCAGAACACAAAGCGGCAGCGCCAACCGATACGCAATTAGCCCGTGCCGTGCAAAACGCACGGTAGAGGACACGGTCATGAAAAAGACCGCGAACATGTTGGTCGCAACGGCCGCACGCGGGGACATGCCCACCACGATCATCAACGGCACGTTGACTAATGAATTACCGCCGGTGATCGCGCCAACCGCACCAGTCACCAACATGACGAGCGTGAGTACGACGATTTGCGTCGGCGACATCGCTAGGGGTTCGGGGCGCCAGCGGCAAGCGGGCGCTTGGCCAGCGGCTTACTACTACTTGCCCACTTTTCCAAAGCTTGAGACTGACGCCGCGACCTACTGAGCCCGGGACAGCGCAACCAATTTGTCCGCGCCCGGCTTAGGCCGAGCCCCAGGCGCTGCAACGAGAGCGGCTCAGGGCAAGGGCCGCGGGCACGCGACCGACCTGGCACCCGCCGTCGCGCTCGGGCTCAGGCGACTCTGGGCCAGTGTTGCAGTGACTCCGGCGACGGAGGGCGAGAGCGGCGCTGGACACGAGCAATGCGTGTGAGCTCAGTCGTACGACGCCTGCGGGCCGGAGGCGTGTAGTCCTTTTCCCAAAGCCGCCTCAATTGTTGAAAGAAGCGTTCTTCCATTTCCTGGCCGAGGCTCTCCAAACGTTCGTCAGGCACGTTGGACTCAACGCGCGCGAAAAGCCCGTGCTCTTCGGCGGCGTGCAAGTTCAGTACGACGCCCTTGAGGACCTCGACGCGCGACCGGAAGGTCTTGCCGCGGCGGCGAGCAGCCAACGCGCGCGACAGTGCCTTCAACGCGAGCGAGTGATTATCCCACGACTCCAGCACTTCATTTTGGGCGAGATGCATGACCGCCGGGTAGAACAGCTCACGCTCGACAGCCAATTGCGCGACGAGCACGCGCGAGAGCTCACGCAGCGCCTCGAGCTCGCCAACTTCTACCCTCGAAAAAAGGGCCCGCACGCAGCGACGTTGGCGCTTGAGCAGCTCGGTGGCTTTCACGGAATTACCTTCTCGTGACTGGGCGAGCTCAGGCGGCGCGGGGCCCAGCTCGTGCGGGCACCCTGCAGGGCTGCGCGGGCAACCTCCCGAATCAATTCCGGTCGATCGCCTTCGCAGACTGCCTCGGAGCGCCGACCAAGGGTAAACGTGCCGACCGGCATATCGTCCAGCAGGCGGATTACTTGGTAGGTGCCCTTCTGCATGCGGACGATGCGGTAGGTGATGCTATGCACCTGAATCATGCCTTTAACTGCGGGTTGCATGTTCTTTAGACCTCGGTAAAGCAAGCGCCGGGCCACCCGTTCAGCTGCCTCGCGCCGCGCGCGATTCGCCACGCTTTTGCGTCCGTTGGGCGGCGGCAGGTGACGGCGCAGAAACAAACCGGGGGCGCGGAAACGCTCCGGTGACAGTCGCGACCGGCGGTGAGCCCGAAATGCGGCACTTTGGTGAATGGCACCTCGCGGTCGGATAGTCTCGCTGTAGCGCCGAGCGTGGCGCGGAGCGGCTACTCGACGGCTGGGGCGGGGCCCGGCGAGACATTACGGCACAGGCGTAGCGCGTTGTCGCGACTCAGCGTTGTGCGGTGGGCGCTGCACAGCTTGCGACTCGGCCGACGTTCAGGAGCCCTTGCGCCACTCCTGCGCCGCGGTAACGATGACGACCAGCAAGGGGGTCGCGAACGTGAGGCCAAGCGGACCCAATAGGGCGCTGAGCAACGCCTGCGACGCGAGCGTTGTGGCAGGGGGGAAGCGCACGGCCGTTTTGGCCAACAGTGGCGTGAGAATGTAGCCCTCAATCACATGCAAAACACCAAAAACGGCGGCAACCCAGAGCGCGCGACTAGGACTCTCCGTCAACGCCAGCAAGATCGGCGGGACCGCTGAAGCGAAAGCTCCGATGTATTCGACGAACGTCAGTAGGCCGGCCAGGACTGCAAGCGGCAGGGCCAGGGGCACCTTTAGTACCGCAAAGGCAATGCCGCTCGTCAGCCCGACGAAGAGCATAGCGACCAAGCGCCCCAACAACCAGCGTTGTAGGTTGCCAGCGCTGACCTCCAGCACGCGTCGCACGGTGCGCTTCTTCGAGCTGGGCGCGAACCAGAGCAGAATTTTTGCGTAGCTCTCGGGATCGGCTGCGCCGTAGACACCTACGAAGAACAGCACCACGAAGCCACCGAGCACCTCGAACGAGGTGCCGACCGCGCCGACCACACGGAGCACAGATTTCTCGGCGCTGCCGAGCCAATCCTCCGGTTTGCCGAGGGGCACGTGCAAAGTCTGACTCACTCGTTGCACGCCGTCCGGCAAGGACTTGGCGACCTGGGAAACCTGCGCGGCGAGGGCCGGCAACGTGAGGTAGCCCCCGCCCACCGTGACCGCGACCAACAGCAGCACGCTCGCGGCGACTGCAGCCTTGTACGGAACCCGCAGGTGTTTCGCGGCAAAAGTGGCAACGGCGCGCAGCGCGAGGGCGAACAGCACCCCCGCGAACAAAACTAGCAGAATGCGTGCCGTGAGCACCACGAGGGCGATGCCTGCCGCCACGGCAAACGCAAACACGATCCCATCGCGCGTCGACCGAACCGGAGCGCGCTCCACAGACCCGACACCGTCCGGCATATGCTGCACTCTTCAATTGCCATGCCACGCTCGGCACTCGGGAAATCATCCAGCGGCGGGCGCGAATTGCCTCTTTTGCGTCATTTTGTCTCGTTCGCTGGCAGCAAGACCGCGCTTTGTCGTGAGCGGCTCGAGGCACCGGTATTGCACTGGAAAGCGAGCCCCGAATGAACAACTTCTTTCACAAGCTCGCGGAAAAAACCGCGCACTCGCTGGGCTCCGCGTGGGCCTTCGTGCTGGCTCTCGGGACCGTGCTGCTCTGGGCAGCGAGCGGCCCAGCCTTTCATTTCAACGACACCTGGCAGCTGACGATCAACACGGGCACGACCATCATTACGTTCTTGATGGTGTTCCTGATTCAAAATACCCAAAATCGCGACGCGCGCGCGACGCAGCTCAAGCTCGATGAACTGCTACGCGCCATCGAGCAAGCGCGCACGAGCATGGTCAACCTGCAGGACCTCAGCGACCAAGAACTGGATGCGTTGGAGCGTGACTTCCAACGCCTGGGCCGCACTGACGCGACCTTAAAGGAGGGCGTTTCCCGCGAAAAGGCGGCGCGCAACGGCTAATTCGCAGTGCCGTGCCGCGAAAGCCTTGGGGCCCGGCGCCGCGCGAGCGGCCAAACGGAGGCTAAGAGTGGCCGAACTCGGTGTCGTTAGCTGCTAGCTCGTCGCCGTCGTCCTGCTCGTCGAGCTCGCTGTCGTCGTCGGGGTTGGCAAGCGCATCGACCTCGAGTTCCAGATCCGACTCGTCACGGCTGCGCTCGGAGTCGGTCGCGCGCGAGAGCCAGTACGCGCCAAGGTCTTCCGGCGCGGGCGGTTCAGCGTCGTCCGCGCTGGCGAGCGCGGGCACGTGAGTGTCACCGTGAACCACAGCGTGTTCCAATGCGTCCTCCGGATTGGCGTCAAAAATACCGTCCAGATCCAGCGCGAAGGCTTGCGCACTGCCCTCGCCGCGCAGCACCCGCATGCTCTCGCGCAGTGCGGGCTCCGCGCCGCGCGGGCTCCTCGGCAGCGCTGCCGCACGCCTACTCTGACGGCTAAACGCATACGCGACCGCGCCCAGCGCGGCAGCGCCTACAACGACTGGAATAAAGACTTTGCTCTTGGACACGGCATCTCCTCGCCTGGTTCGACTGCACCTAACCGTGACCCGCATCGCAAGGAGCGAGCCAACGCACTCCTCGCAAAATTGCCGAGCTGAAAGGGGTGAAAGCAGCGCGAATGCGTGGCGATACGGCACCGGACCAGCGCGCCCGAGTCAAAACACCTCGGGCCAACACGCCCTCGCCGACGCCCTCACGCGGGCGCTGGGCCCTTCAGCGGCAAGTACAGATTCGCTTCCGCACCGCCGCCCGGAGCATGCCGGAACTCGATTTTCCCCCCGTGCTTGCGCACGATGGAATACGTAATGGACAGGCCGAGGCCCGTGCCCTGACCTACGGGCTTGGTCGTGAAAAACGGGTCGAGGATCTTCTCGAGGGCATCGTCCGGAATGCCGACGCCAGTATCTGACACGCAGATACGGAACCACTCGCCTTCAGCGCCGGTGACAATTTTGATTGCGCCGGTTTCCGCGATGGCGTCGATGGAGTTTGAAACCAAGTTCATCACCGCCTGCGTCAGCGGGCCCGGGTAACATTCCAGGAGTTCGGGCTCGCCGTATTGGGTGTCCACGGAAATGCGGTCTTTGTAGCGGTGGCTCAGGATCGTCAACATTGATTCCACGCATTCGCGGATGCTAACGACTTTGCGTTCGCCTTCATCCAGCCGGGAAAACGTCCGTAGCTTGAGCACCAGATCTCGCATGCGGAACAGGCCGCCGTCCATTTCTCCCAGGCGATCCACGATCTTTGCCCAGTGCGCCACGGACTCCCCCGGCACGGCTGCGCGCACCATGGCGTCGATCTTGGCGGCGTTCCGGCGGACCGTTGCCAAGTGACTAATCACGAACGCCAGCGGGTTGTTGATCTCGTGCGCGACGCCCGCGACCAGCTCGCCGAGCGAGGCTAGCTTCGCCGACTGCACCAGTTGCGACTGTGCCGTTTGTAGATCGCGGTATGCGTCGGTGAGCTCGCCGTTCTTCTGCTCCAATGCCTCGACCAGCTTGGCGCGCGTTTCAGCGAGCTCCCGCGCTGCGCGGGCCTCTGCCGCCTCAATTTCGGACCGCAACAGCTTCTCACGGACGCTGCGGTGCTCGTCCTCGAACTGCTTGCGCCGCAACTGCGCCCGTACGCGAGCCTTCAACACCTCGAGCTCGCTGGCTTTCGAGATGAAGTCATCGGCGCCACTGCCCAGCGCCTCAATCATCGTCTGCCGATCTTCGGTCGCGGTCAGCATGATCAAGGGGATGTCCCGATGCAACGGGGAAGACTTGATTTGCCGACAAACGTCGATGCCGTCCATGCCCGGCATGAACAAATCCAGCAGGATGCAATCGAACTGCTGGCTCGCGAGCATCTCAATCCCCTCCTCACCCGAGCGCGCGGACACCATGTCGTAGCCCTCCCCGCGCAGCACGGCGAGCAGCTCCTGCAGGTAGGTCATGCTGTCGTCGATGGCGAGGATGCGTTTTGGTCCGAGCAGACTCGCCGCAA
>JBDTYJ010000037.1:0-24468 GCA_040005755.1 Pseudomonadota bacterium | reverse complement strand
ACCCCGGACCAATGGATTAAAAATCCACTGCTCTACCGGCTGAGCTATCGACCCGCGTGGCCCCGGGGGACCACTCGTGGGGCGCGTACTTAGCGCGAAGCCGAGCGCTTGCCCACTGTTTCTTGAAAGTATTGGCGAGCCTTCCTGGGGGGTCGCACGGAGCGCTCGAAGCGCGTCCGATCTGGGCAAAATCAGCCCTGGGGCCTGAGCCCAGCGAGGGCGGCAGCAACCTGCCGAGCGAGGTCACCCTCCGCCTCGGAGCCCAAGGCGGCGCCCGCGCTGAACAGGGCAAAGCTGACGTACTCGTGCAGCATTTGTTTCAGCAGGTTGTCTTGGTCCGCACCGCCCGCCACGGCTACCGAGTTCGCCGCCACGGTGTCGGGGTCGAGCGCGCCGCTTTCATCTGGGCCGGCGTTGCGGAACAAGATGTCGTACACGCCTGCGCCCACCGCGAACGACTCCAGATTGCCGCGCACATCCGCGACTTTACCGCTTTGGGCCGCAGCGGAGAAAATCGCGCGCAGGGCGCCGTTGGCGGCGGCAACGAGCGACGTCGGCCCACCCGATACCCGCGGCGGGTGAATTGAAACGTGTTGCGATTGCACCAGCGCGTACAGCGCCTTCGTGGTTTCGAACTCGCCTTTGCCGGTGCTGCGCCCGAGCTCAATCACGCTCTGTTTTCCGTCGACGGCCGAGTACACGACTCGAAACTCGTCCGCGGGCGTACCGCGGTTCTCGACGCGTACCGGAATGTGCTCGGAGGATGGGATTTTCTGCTTGAAATAGCGCAGCTCATCCATGCGCGTGACGCCGTCCATCAGCAGCGCGTTGGCGCTCACGGTGTGCCTGGAGACGAGGCGCCCCTCGTCGAAGCCATCCAAGAAAAAGAACGTTCCGTCTCCGACCGTCATCGTCGCGAACACGACTTCTTCGATTTGCCGCTCGATGTAGGAATAGATCTGATCTTGTTTGAGCACGCCGAGATCGATAGCCGCCTCACCGAAGCGCTTCCCGCTCTGCGTTTCATCTAAAATCGCCGCGCGCTGCTCGGCGGTAATAACGCCGAAACGGTACAGCACCGATCCCAAGCGCTCCCCATCCACGCTAGTCACTACGCCGACCACGTTGCCTTGCTCGAAAAAGAGCGAGCGCGTATCGTCACCATCCAGCACGATCAGCTCGCCGCGCCAGCCGGTTTGGGCGACCAGCGCCAGAATGTCGCACAGCGCTCCCGGCGCGGTCACTTCACCGGACAGGCGAATGACGGCACCGTCTTCGGCATCGCGCCGGCCATCCTCCCCCGTGTAGCGCATGAACACGACATGCCGCGGCGCGGGCAGCATCCGGTAAGCTCCCTCGCGTGCCCGCATGCGCTGACTGGCCACGTTGCCGATCGGATGCGCTTCGCCGCGCGAATCGATGCGAACCAGCTCCGAGCGGCCGTCTTTCATCAAGGGGCCAAGGCTAACAGGTTTCCCGCGCCCGCAAAAACCTCAGCGTAGCTCGGCGACAGTCGTGCCGAACATGCGCTCGAGCCCGCCCAGAAAGCTATCGTTCGGGGTCACCCGAGTGCCCTCCAAGTCCAACACTGCCTCTGTCCCCTCCCCGAGCGACAACACGAGTTCCACCGGACACGGGCCGGGCGAAGCCTGAATGAGCACTTTTAGCGCCTCGAAATCGCGCCGAGCAGTGCGATCGGCGTCCAGCTTGATCGACACCGAGCGCGTGGCCTTGAGCGCGGCATCCGAGAGCAGTTCGACGGTATCGATCAGGATCGTCGCTTCCCGCTCTTCGTCTGGCTCTTCCGTCATTGGAAAGCTGACTTTGCCCATTACCAGCACGGGGTCCCCCGAGGTGAGTAGGTGGGCATACGTATCAATACGGTCGCCGCGCAACTTGGCCCGCACTCGCCCGTACATGTCCTCGATCTCCAGGAACGCCGCGCGCCCGCCAGAGCCACTCTTGAACATCTTTTCCTGGTAGTTCTCGACGATGCCCGCGACAGACACCATTGACCACGGATCCTCGGCCGAAACCTTGGTCGAGAACACCACACCCAAGCGCCCGAGCTTGCTTTGGTAGCGAAACAAAGGGTGCCCCGACACGTAACAGCCGAGCGCCTCCCGCTCCCGTTTCAGTAGCTCGATCTTGTCCCACTCCGCAGCCGGTGGGTAGTCGTCCATCGGGTTCGCTTGCTTGTGACCGTTCGACTTGCTCGAGGCCTGTTCGAACATGCCGAACATCGTCGACTGGCCCGCCTCGCGGTCACGGCTGGCGCTGCGCGAGCGTTCCAGGGCGCGGTCGATGGCCGCATAAGCACGCGCGCGGCTCACACCCATCGGTTCGAGCGCAGAGTCGAACGCGCCGCACTGCACGAGCGCTTCGAGCACGCCCTTGTTCAAGCGCTTGGCTTCGATGCGTGTCGCGAAATCGAACAAATCCCGAAATTTACCGGAGGTCTTACGCGAGGTGAACATGGTCTCGAGCGCCGCCTCGCCCACGCCGCGCACGGCGCCGAGTCCGAAGCGCACCTGCGGTCCGAAGCGATCCCGCAAGCGCCCCGCAGAGCGCATCGACCCATCGCCGCGCGGGTTCGTGTACACCACGGAAAAGTCGGTTTCGCTCGCGTTGATGTCCGGCGGCAAAACCGGCACGCCCCAGGCGCGCGCTTCGGCGATCGTACGCACCACCTTTTCGATCTTGTCCTTATCCGCGGTCATCACGGCGGCGAAGAATTCACACGGGTAGTGCGCCTTCAGGTATGCGGTCTGATACGTAATCAACGCATACGCCGCAGAGTGGCTCTTGTTGAAGCCGTACGACGCGAAGCCTTCGATCTCGTTGAATATCGCGGTGGATTGCTCCACGCTCACGCCGCGCGCCAGGGCGCCGTCGACGAAGGCTTTGAGTTGCTTCTGCATCTCTTCGGCCTTCTTCTTGCCCATCGCGCGCCGCAGTAAATCTGCGCCGCCGAGCGTGAAGCCGGCGAGCTGCTGGGCGATCTGCATCACCTGCTCTTGATACACGGGCACGCCGTACGTCGGCGCCAACACGTCATCCACCAGCGGGTGCAACTTGCGGATGGCCTTCTTGCCGTGCTTGCTGGCGATGAAGTCGTCGATCATGCCCGTGCCGAGTGGGCCCGGCCGGTACAGCGCCACCGCTGCCACGATGTCTTCAAAACAGTCCGGTTTGAGCCCACGCAAGAGCTGCTGCATGCCGCTCGATTCGAGCTGAAATACACCCGTCGTTTCGCCGCTCGCGATGAGCGCGTAAGACTCGCGGTCATCGAGCGCGATTTTCGACAGCAGGAGCGGCTTGTTCTTGCGATCCGGGCGCGCATTGACCAGCTTCTGGGCGATATCGATCACCGTCAGCGTTTTCAGGCCCAGGAAGTCGAACTTGACGAGGCCCGCGGCCTCCACGTCGTCTTTGTCGTACTGAGTAACGATCGTATGCTCACCGCCGAGAAAGCACGGCACGTGATCGGCGAGCGGGCCCTCACTGATCACCACGCCTGCGGCGTGCATGCCGGCGTGCCGTGTCAGGCCTTCGAGCTTTTTTGCCTGCCGAATCAGCTCCGCGACGCGCTCGTCGCTGTTGGCGAGGGCCTTTAGCTTCGGCTCGACCTCGAGCGCCTCCTCGATGGTGTAAGTCTTACCCTGGCCCTTGTCGGGGACCATGCTGGCAATGCGTTGCGCTTCCGGCGCAGGCATACCCATCGCGCGCGCTACATCCTTGATCACGCTACGCGCTTTGAGATTCTGGAACGTCGCGATCTGCCCGACGCTCTCTTCACCGTAGCGCTGGGACACGTACTTGATGACTTCATCGCGGCGCGCCATACAAAAATCGACGTCGAAGTCGGGCATGCTCACGCGCTCGGGGTTCAAGAAGCGCTCGAACAGCAAATTGTACGGCAGCGGGTCGATCTCGGTAATTCCGAGTGAATACGCCACGATCGAGCCCGCGCCGGAGCCGCGACCCGGTCCCACTGGAATGCCGCGAGCCTTCGCCTCGCGGATGAAATCCCAAACGATCAGGAAGTAGCCCGGGTACTTCATGCCGACGATCACGTCGAGCTCGCGCTGTAGCCGCTGATGATACACGGCTTCGTCGACCACCTTGCCCAGCCCGCGAAACTCAGCCAAGCGCTCTTCCAAGCCGAGCAAAGACACATGCCGGAAATAACCGTCGGTGTCGTAGCCTTCCGGCACTTGAAAGCGCGGCAGCATCGGCTGCCCGAGGTTGAGCTTCAACCCTGAGCACATCTCCGTGATGAGCACGGTGTTATCAATCGCTTTCGGCAGCGCGGAGAACGTCTGCACCATCTCCGCTTGGCTCTTCAGGTACATCTCGAAGCTGCCGTGATGGAGCGGTTCGGCTTCGGCGAAGGTGCGGCCCTGGCGCACGCACTCCAAATAAATGTGTGCTTGGCCGTCTTCCTTGTCCATGAAATGGACGTCGTTGGTCGCCACGGTGGGCAACCCCAGGCGATCGGCAGCCTTGAGCAGCGTGTCGTTGACGACGCTTTGTTCTGGAAAGCCGTGATCCTGAAGCTCCACGAATACGTGACCCGGGTCGAACAAGTCCTTTAGTTCCCCGAGCACGGTTTCACCGCTGTCGGTCCCGTATTCGAGGATGCGCTGCGCAGCGACGCCGCCCAGGCAACCGGTTAGCGCGATCAATCCTTTGCTGCGTTCAGCGATCTGCGAAATCGAGATCGCTGAGCCGTGCGGGCTGGCCGAGCGCAGGTGCCCCTCGGATACCAAACGGATCAAGTTTTGGTATCCCTGGTTGTTGGAGGCGAGCAGCACCAGGTGATCGAAAGCCGCTGATGCGTCCTTGCGCACCACGTTCACTTCGCAGCCCAGGATCGGCGTGAGGCCGTTGGCGCGTGCGTGGTTATAATGACGAATCGCGCCGTACATGTTCGCGTGATCGGTCAGGGCGATGCCGCGCATGCCCTGCGCCTTCGCGCGCTTGGCCAGGTCATCGAGCTTCACGGCGCTCGTCAGGAACGAGTACTGTGAATGGACGTGTAGGTGAACGAACTCGCGAGCCACGAGCCAGTGGCTTACCACTCATCGCACGCCGCGCGTTGGCCTTGGCCGCTCTTCCGGCCCTGGGACCAAAAGAGCTAGCTGGGCGTTAGATTCGCGGTTGAACAGAACACGGCCGGGGTCCGTCTATCGTGCCAGGGCGCGGCTAGTCCGGGCCCCCGGGCTTGCGTCGGGCTGGGGACTTGGACTAGCGGTTGGCCCAATAGTCGGGGAACTGCGACAAGTTTGCGCAGCGCCACACACCTAGAGTTAGTGGAGGATTGTTAAAAATGTTTGGAAAGTCAGCGTTCGTGATCGCCCTTGCCGGCGCCGCAGTCGTCGTTTCTTCGCTTAGCGCGTGCACTGCATCCTTCAAGGCGGGCTCCGAGGCGGCTGCCGCTCCGACTCCTGCCCCCCCGCCGCCGCCCCCGCCGCCGCCCCCGCCCCCTCCAGTGGCGACGCCGGAACCCGCGCCGACCCCAGCCCCGGTCCCCGCGGCGGTCGTGGTCAAGGGTGACAGTGTGCAAATCCCCGGCGAGATCGTGTTCGACACCAACTCAGCCGCATTCAAGGCCGGTTCCGGTAGCGAGGCTGTAGTCGATCAACTCAAGGCCTTCCTGGACCAAAATCCCAAAGTCACGCAATTGCGTGTCGAAGGGCACACCGACAATACGGGTACGCCTGACGGCAACATCACGCTGTCGGGTCAGCGCGCGCTAACCGTGAAGAACGCCGCCATCGCCAAGGGCGTGAAAAAAGAGCGTTTGCTAGCGGTCGGCTTTGGCCAAACCAAGCCACTCGCTGACAACTCGACCGAAGAAGGCCGAGCCAAGAATCGTCGTACGGAATTTCGCATCGCGATGATCAACGGCAAAAAATACTTGGGCTTGGACCCGACCGGCGGCGGCAAAGTCTTCGAATGAAAGCCAGGCGACCCCTTTCCTAATGAAGGTGCGCTGACGAGCGGCTGGCAGCAATTGCCGGCCGCTCGGCTTTTGTGGGCGGTTAAAGAACCTGTCCGAGGGCGCTTGGCACATGCTATGGCAGGGCTCAATGCGTCTCCGGATCAGGATGGTTGCGGCGGGTCTGGTCCTCAGCGCGTGGTGCTTCGCCTGCAACGAAACCCCGGCAGACCTTCGCGAGTGGCGTACGAGCGATCACGATCACACCGCAAACCCAAACGCCGACCAGGTGCAGGTGACTGATGCCGGCTCTTCCGAGCCAGGGCACGGTTTGGACGACGTCACGATTGTCGCTTGGCAACAGAACTGCACCAGCTGTCACGGCGCGCTCGGCCGCGGTGACGGTCCACAGGGGCCGATGCTACACGCGGCGAATCTCTCCCGCTCTGACTGGCAAGCCGCCACCAGTGATGAGGCGATCGCGACAACGATCCGCCAAGGCCGTGGAAAAATGCCGGCGTTCCCGTTGCCCGAAGCAACCATAACGCGCCTCGTCCAATTGATCCGGATGCTCGATGCAAACCGCATGCAGGCGGCGTCGGCTCAGGCCGGGGCTTCCGCAAGCGCGGCGCCGGCTGGGAGCGCCCCAGCGGCTCATGCGCCCGCCGCTTCGACGTCGGCGCCCAAAAAGGTTGGGCGTTGATCGGATCGATCGCGCACGTTTTCGCACAGGGAAGCTTCGCGAGGCGCTTGGCCACGCGCGCGGTAGTGATGTTCGGCGCCGTCTGGCTCGGCGGGCATCTGATGCGTTCCTACCCCCATGATCAGGTGCTGTTGTTTCCAGTCGGCTCGGTTTTCCCGAACGCGGTCCGCTTCAGCGCCTCGTGGCAGCGCGCGGGCGAGTCCGAGCCGAGCGGCGGAATGACGCTCGACTTCGACCGGCCACCGCCCCTGCAGATCCGGCAGCACGCATCACTGCCAAATGGGAACTATGTCGTCACGCTGAATATCCTGGAATCTCCTCAGAATCACGATCCTCGAGCCATTGAGGCCGGTACTCCTACACCGGTCGCGCGCGAAGGAATGCAGACAAACCTCGAACGGCGCGTTACCCTGGCTGGCGGCGAGACCCTGATTGCGCTCGCCGCTGGTGGTTTCTGAGTGACTGACCCCGTCCCCTCACCCGAAATCGCTACCCGAGCGCAGCCCACGCCGGGGGCGCTGTCCGACGAGCTACTGCTCGTCGTGGTGTCCGGTAGCGCACGCGGTAAGCGCGTGAAGGTCGGTGAACGGCTCTCGGTGGGAAAGGCTCCGGACAACGACCTGGTGTTGCCGGACGATACCGTGTCACGTCACCACTGCGAGCTGGAACGAACGCCACTCGGCATCATCGTCCGTGATTTGGGGTCAACCAACCACACCCGCGTCGGGCGCACCGCAGTGCGCGAAGCCGTGATTGAATCGGGCTCAACCATCGTGGTTGGCAATGTCGAGCTCCTGCTGCGCGGGGAGCCGAGTCGCACTCAGGTTCTGCCGAGCGAGGCAAACAGTTTCGGTGAAGCCCTGGGCACGAGTTTGCCCATGCGTCAGATCTTCGGCGTACTCGAGCGCATTGCTCCGACGGATGCCTCGGTGTTGCTCGAGGGCGAAACGGGCACTGGTAAAGACGTGCTCGCGCGGTCCATCCACCAGATGAGCTCGCGCAAGGACCAGCCCTTCGTTGTCGTGGATTGCGGCGCGGTCAGCTACAGCTTGATCGAGAGTGAGCTTTTCGGCCATGAACGCGGCGCATTCACGGGCGCGGTCGCCGCGCGCCAGGGTGCCTTCGAGCTGGCCGGACGCGGCACCGTGTTCCTGGATGAAGTGGGCGAGCTCCCTCTGGATGTACAGCCCAAGCTGTTGCGTGTGCTCGAATCGGGCGAGTTCCGCCGTGTCGGCGGGAACAAACCCCTGCACGCCGAAGCGCGCATCGTGGCCGCCACCAAGCGCACCCTAAAGGACGAGGTCGAACGCGGTAAATTCCGCGAAGATCTGTATTTCCGCCTGTCGGTCGTCCCAATCACCGTGCCGCCGCTGCGCACGCGGCGTGAAGACGTGCCTGCGCTGGTTGACCAGTTCTTGGAGCTTGCGCGCAAGCGCGATCCGAGCGCCTCGGCCATCTCGCTCACGCGCGAGACAGTCAATGCCCTCACCGCGCACGACTGGCCTGGCAACGTGCGGGAACTGCGCAACGTGCTGGACCGGGCGATATACATCGCTGCTGCGGGCGGTGAGCGCGAGATCCGCCTGGTGGATTTGCCTGTATCGCCGAGCTCAATCGCTGTCGCTCAGCCGTCCGCCGGCAGCGCCGGCTACCCTGCCTTTGACGCAGAAAAGAGCTACCGGGAAATCCGCGCTGACTTCGAGTCGGAGTTCGAGCGCCGCTACGTGGCGTGGCTCTTAGACCGTCACGGCGGGAACATCAGCGCCGCGGCCCGGGAGGCCAAGATGGACCGCAAACACCTGTATGACTTGGCCCGTAAGCGCGGCCTGCGTGGCGATCGCTGAGCGACCGGAACGCCTAGGGCCCGCCATCCGGACGCCTCGACCGCAATCATCGACCGACTGAACGACTCGCGACCCCCTAGAATTCTCCGTTGAAACCGAGCGTCCCGAGCAGGGCCAACGTATCGTCCGGTTTGCGCCCCCCGAGCGTGAAGTCACGGAGGTTCGTCTTGAGCACGTCGAACCCGACGGAGGCGTTACAGCTCAAGAATAGGCCGGCGATGCGCGCTCCCGGACGCCCGCCCTCAAGCGTCGCAATCGCACGCTCACCCACCAGGTAGCTCGAAAGCGGCGAGAGCTCGCGGTCACCGCTCCAGTATTGGCCCCGTGGCCCGCTCTCGGGCTCACCGCCCGTGTAGTCGTCACTCCAGAACAGCGCCCCTGTTTGGGTGTAGTAGCGGCCGCGCACGAGCAAACGCAGCCACGGCAGCACGTACCGCTCGGCATCCAGCTCATAGGTTTGGCCGAAGATCGCCCAGGTGTCGCGGTACAGACGCGCGCCGGCGGTGAACGCGGTTTGCAAGCCGCGCGCGTAATATTTCCCGCGCACACCGATGGCACCGCGGGCGCGATTTTCCGGATGATTTTCCAGCGCTTGGTCGCCTGCGGACGCGATCACCACGGAGCGATAGGGGTTACCCAGAAAGCCATGCTGCAACGCCGCGCTGAGCACGAACTGAGTCGCAAATTGCGGCGTCCAAATCTGTGTCCACCCGACTTGAAAATTGTTCAGACTAATCGCGCGCGCGGCGCGCTTCTTGTCATCCGTGAAGCAGCCGTTCGAGTTGTCCAGCGCCAAGCGCGCAGAGGGCGCGTCTGCAGCGCTGAACGCTGTGGTGCATACCTGATCGAAACCGCGGCCATAGGACAGTTCGATTTGCGTGTTCTTTTGCAGAAAATCCGTGCCGGCCGAAAGCGCGAAGCCGTTCGAGCGATAGTCATGCTCCGTGCCATAGGTGTAGCTACCGCTCAGGTGCGTCGCTGCGCGCGTCACGGTAAAGCCGCCGGTCACGGCGTGCCGCGCATCGGAGAAGTTGGTCGCGGAAGTCACGATATCCACATTGCTGAGCCGGCCGCCCTTCAGGGATTCACTGGCCCCCGACACGATATCTGCCTCATAATTACCCTGGAAACTCAGCCAATCCGCAGCGACCACGTTGAGCTTCGCGCTCGGATTGATGACAGTGAGCTGGCTGTGCGCGGAGGGCTCGAGGAAAAACGCGGAGCTCACGTCCAGAGATGCGACTTGAGCGCGTGCAGCGCCGCCCAGGAGCAAAATAACCAGGCACAGGCCTACGCCCGGCAAGCGGCGCAGCGCCGCGCGCTCGCGCACAGCCCGTGTCACCTGGAAATGAATCGACCCCAACACTTCAATTGCAGCCGCAGCCGCCTCCCTTGACCGAACCGCCGCCGGTCGAGCCCTCGCGATTGTCCAACGTGTGATCGAGAGCGGCTTGCTCGGGCGAAGGCGCGTCGAACTGCATCGTCGGATCGGCCAGAATTGCGCGTTGTTCGGGGCGCACGGTCGCGCACCCTGCCCCCAGAAGCACGAGCCAGACAACAAGGAGCAGCAGCGGCAGCCTCGATGCCCGGTCGAGATTCTGTGAATTGCCCATCGTCATTGCCTGATCCTTTCCAGCTTTCGGATCAAAAGTAGGTCCCTAACCCGCCGATATAAGTCTGCACGTTTTGGTAGGCGTCCTCGGTGTACAGCACCATGTTCGACGCTTCCAGCCGCAGTAGCACTCGCCAGCGCAGCGAAACCAGGAGCCCGCCGCCCGCGCGAGCTTGAAACCAGTTGCGCACGTGCTGCACCGCCGGCTCGTCCTTCGGTGATTCGTGCATCCCGCCAGCGCCCAGCGTCACGAACGGCGCAATCGCCCAGTCAGGTGCCAAATTCAGGGTGGCCGATAAGCCGTAGGTAATGCGCCGGCTATCGCTCTTCAACGAAAGCCCGATGAACGGTTCGAACGCGATCGCCGGAGCCAGCACGTAAGCCGGCTTCAATTCGACGTAACCGTCGCGATCATATACCCCGCCCATCAGTGCGAAGCCGCCGCGCGCAGACTGCAACGCCGGCGGAGCGAAGAAGCCGGGTTTCGACGGCGCATCGGGGGCATCCTCGTTCACGGCGACCGCCTCCACGGTGTCACCGAGAACGTACGCGGTGCGGCCGTCCGCGAGCAGTACTTGCAGCCAGAAGCCGGTGGTCTCTCGAGTCTGAATCAGGAACGTTTCGCCGCGCTGCGCGTGATAAATGATGCGGTGAGAGACACCCGGGCCGGCACGAAAATCAGTATCGGCCACCACCACGCGTGCGAAGGCGTCGACGCTCTCGGAGTCCGCCGCAAGAGCCGACGCGGGAGCCAGCACGACGGAGCACGCTAGCGCTGTGAGCAGAGCGTTCATTGCTTCGAGAACTGTGTTGCCCACTGCCGAATCGCGTCCGCGTCGGTCGAACTGAGCTCGAAGATCTTACGCGGATGAAATTGATATGCGGTCGGGCGCTGCAGCAGCGGCGCCAAATCGGGATCGCGCTTCATACGCGCTTGCGATGTTTGATAGTTGTGTCGCGCTGCATCGGGAATGCTGCCCGTGCCCGGCACGACGCCACCGTCACAGGTGTCGCCGACATGCGGCATGTAGTCGGTCAAGCGGTACGCGGTGGCGCTGAAATGACAGCCGCCCTGCGAATCCCCTTTGGTGGTGTCGCCGCTCCCGCAGCTGTTTTTGAACAACACGGGCTCGACCTTGCAGTAGAAGTATTTCTCGTCGAAAACCACGTCCGCGACCGCAAAGTTGGCGCCGGGATCAATCGTGGAAGGGACGAAGCCACTGTCGCCGCAGCCCGAGAGCGCCAGCAGAGCCGCCACGGCAGCGGGACCGAAACACGCAGGCCACGCCCGCGCGCTCAGTCGGCGACTACGACTATCCACCGTGCACACGTTAACAAACCTAGGCGTGTGGCGGGGATGGATCCGGCAGGCCCTTCATCCGGCCGACGGTTATTGAAGGCCTCACACCCACATAAATAACTGAACGTGTCGGAAAGGCTTGAACGCAGCGCCGTGCCTCGGTAACAGTTTGCCCCTTGCGCCGCCCTTGTGGCACCATAACCTACATCCACTTACCTTAGCTCAGGCAATCGCATTCGCGCTTTTCCCAATTGAGATTCTAGTCACGCGCCCTGCGCCATTCCCGTCGGAGACCCGAGAATGAAGTTGAATCCGTGGTACCTCATCGCCCCGATCCCCGTTGCTCTAGTGGCTGCCAACGGCCCTTTCGGAGCGCAGCTCGCGGTGCTTGGCGTAACGATCGGCATCTTTTTCGGCACCCTGGCCCTCGGCCGCCCGACGCCGGGTAACGCAACGACGACGAACCACTGACTCAATCAGATAGCGAGCCTCCGCGCTCTGGTGAGCGCTCAGCTCGGCTGAAGCGCCTCGAGGACCTCTCGCTGCACGACGTGGAGGCGCTGCGCCTCATTTTGAGCGGCAGCTCGGTGATTGACTGGCACCGGTTGAATCTCACTAGCCCGGAAGCCGCTCGTCGCTTTCTGGAAAACCACGAACTGTGCATCGACTTAGCCGGCGACCGTACCTTCATCGAACACGTGAAGCGTGACGCCGTCAGTTACCTGAGGCGTCACTTCAAGTTCGCAATTCCAAAGCCGGTGGAGGCAATGGGAATCGAAGAGCTGATGCTCCTCGCTTCCGGCTCGGGGCACCGTCAACTGTGCGCCTGCACGATCCTGAAAACCGTGCAGATCATCAATCATATGGCCGGCCGCGAGCTGCTGTTCCGCCTCCCGGTCAGCGACCGAGACCTGTTCCATCTGGTGGAAGAGAAGGTCTACCGCGTCGTGGGCACCATGCTGAGTGAGGGCTTCCCGATCACCGAGTTCATCGGCGGTCGCAAGAACTTGGACTCCACGTACACCAAACTGCTGTCCAAGCCCGAGGCCACTGCCGCCGCCCTATACGACAAGCTGCGCTTTCGGATCGTGACCAAGACGCGAGACCACGTGCTCCCGGTCCTGCACTACCTGACCGAGCAACTGTTCCCGTTCAACTACGTCGTACCGAAACAGAGCACGAACACGATTTTCCACTTCCGCAGTTACTGCGACCAGAACCCGCACCTGGCGGCCATGGTGCCGGAGTTTCAGGGGCAATTGGATGACGCGCTGCTGCCGACAGACAACCGCTTCAGCGCGCCCACCTACCGTGTGATTCAGTTCGTGACCGACGTGCCGGTTCGGGTGCCCACGCACCTGATGGAACTTGCGCCGCCCGGCTCCGAAAACCTGGGACCCATCGTGTACATGCTTTGCGAGTTCCAGGTGCTGGACGCCGAGAGCGAGGCGGCCAACGAAACCGGTGAGGCCAGCCATGACGCTTACAAACAACGTCAACGGCAGGCCGTTTTTCGGCGCCTACGGCGTGGCTCACGCGCCGCCCAATAGCCGTATTTTCGGCTTGGCAGCCCGCCAAGGCGGAGCCCAGCCCGGAAATTCGACAGTCCGAGCGCGATCCGCGCTGAAACCGGCTGAGATCCCGTTCAAAATAGGATAGGAGGGGCGCATGCGGCTTCACAGCGCGAAGGTGCCTCAAATTGCGGCCGAAATGGTCGGTGCGCTTCTTTCCGGGGGCGACGTCGAGAGCGAGTCCCCCAAGGAGGTTGGGCTGGATATCGCATCGGTGCTCAACCAGTACATTCGCGACGAGCAGGAAGTCAGCGACCAGGCCAAGGACATGCTCTCCGCACGCGGCTTGGCGCAGAGCGAGTACAACCGAATCCGCAAGCTTGTGGCCGAAGAGCGCAAGATCAAGCTCGGCGAGGACGCGATTGACTACCTGTTGGATCAGTTGATCGAAATGCTGATGCACTCCGCCAACGTGGACGAGATCTTCGCGGAGGATTTCGTGCTGCGCCGCAAGATGCGTGATCCGCTACGCCGGCAATTTGCCGAGGACGAAGAGATCGAGACTCAGGTGCGCGGTCAACTCAAGCACGTGCAAGAAGGCACGGCGGTCTGGGAAGTTGAATATCGACGCATGATGGAGGAAATCAAGCGACGCAAAGGGCTGTGAGGCCTCGTGCGAAGCATGACGGGGTTCGGCGTTGGGGACGCCCCGCTCGGAGACGGGCGGGTCATGGTCGAGCTGCGCGCGTTGAATCACCGGTTTCTCGATGTGCGCGTGCGTTTGCCGGAGGAGCTCTCAGATCAGAGCTTCTTCGTGGAGCAACTGGCGCGAGAGGGTCTGGCGCGCGGGCGCTTCGATGTGGGCGTGCGGCTGGAGGGTGCGGCGCTTCCGCCGCCCCGTTTCTCGATTGAGCGGGCACGAGCCTTGTATCGAGGGCTCTCGATGCTCAGGGACGAGCTAGCGCCCGGCACCGAGTTACCGGTTACCGCCCTGACCGCCATGCCCGATCTGGTCACGACGCCCACCACTGCCGACTCCGAGGGCGCGCGTGCCGCGCTCAAAGCGGCGTTCGACGCCGCACTGCTCAAGTTGGACGAGATGCGTCGGCAAGAAGGCGAGGCCCTCAATCGCGAACTCAGCGCGCGCCTCAACTCAGCGCGCAAGCTCCGCGTGACCATCTCCCAGCGTGGCTCGGAGATGCTCGACGCCTATCGCACCCGCCTACGTGAACGGCTGGATCGCCTCCTATCCGAGACGGGTCTGCAAATGGACGCTGCGCGCCTGGAAACCGAGATCGTCATTCTCGCTGACCGCAGTGACGTGACCGAAGAGCTCGTGCGGTTGGACTCGCATTTCGATCAATTCGCGCGCTTGCTTACCTCAGACGGCCCCGTGGGACGCCGTTTGGATTTTCTGCTGCAGGAAATCGGACGAGAATCGAATACAATCGGAGCGAAGAGCCAAGATGCCCCGATTGCCCATTTGGTCGTGGAAATGAAGGCAGAGCTCGAGCGAATCCGGGAGCAAGTCCAGAATGTCGAATGACAGGCCCCTGCCGCTGATCGTGTCTTCACCATCGGGTGCCGGCAAGACGACGCTCACCGCGCGCTTGTTGAAAGAGGTGCCGGAACTGCGCTTCAGCGTCTCACACACCACGCGCAAGCCGCGGCAGAACGAGCTCGACGGCCGCGAGTATCATTTCGTCGGTCGCGCTGCGTTCCTGCGCTTAATCGAGCAAGATGCATTTTTGGAGTGGGCCGAAGTGCACGGCAATCTTTACGGCACCGGCCGCGCCGAGCTTGCGCACAATCAAAGCGCGCGCGGCATCATCTTCGACATCGACCATCAGGGCGCCCGCCAGATCAAGAGCGCTGCGCCGGACGCGGTTGCCGTGTTCATCCTCCCGCCCACCATGGCCATCCTGGAACAGCGGCTGCGTGGCCGCGCCAGTGAAGACGAAGAAACCGTGCAACGACGTTTTGGCGTCGCCCTTGGTGAAATCGAGCACTATGGCCTCTTCGACTACGTGCTCGTGAACGAAGACCTCGAGGAGGCCACGAAGCAACTCGTAGCCATTTTCCGGGCCGAAGAATGCCGCCGTCATCGCGCAGCGCGTCACGCCGAACGGTTATTGGCCGAGGGCCGCGGCTTCGGCGGCAAAAAGCCACCCGCCTAGTTTGAGTTAGAATAGAGAGAAAAGCAGCATGAACAGCAAGCCTCGCGAACAAGCGTCCCCCGTACTCATCGTGGGGTCGATGGCCTTCGATGATCTCGAATTGCCGAGCGGCAGCGAGAAAGACGTCGTTGGCGGCTCCGCCACGTACGCCGCGTATTCGGCGGCGCTCTTCGCGCCGGTTCAAATCGTGGCCGTCGTGGGCTCGGATTTTCCGGAGAGCACGCTCGCCGATTTGAGCGCCCACGGCATCGACATCGCCGGTGTCGAGAAAGCCGCCGGCAAAACCTTCCGCTGGGCGGGCCGCTATGCTGCGAACCTAGCCAGCCGCGTGTCGTTGGACACGCAGCTCAACGTGTTCGCCGATTTTCGGCCGAAACTACCAGCCGCTTACACTGCGACCCCGTTCGTGATGCTGGGCAACATTCACCCGGCTTTGCAGCTGGAGGTGTTAGCTCAGGCCAAGAAGCCGCGCCTGGTTGCGGCAGACACCATGAACTTCTGGATCGAGGGCGAGCGTAAGATCTTGGGCGAGGTCTTGTCCAAGATCGATCTCTTGATCATCAACGACGAAGAGCTGCGCCAGCTAGCCGAGGATCACAACGTCAAGCGCGCCGCCAAGCGGGTCATCGGAATGGGTCCGAAGCGCCTCGTGGTCAAGCGTGGTGAGTGCGGCGCGATGTTGTTCGACGAGCACGGCTGTTTCTTCGCCCCGGCTTATCCGCTCGAGAACGAGGTCGATCCGACCGGCGCCGGAGATACGTTCGCGGGCGCGCTCATGGGCTACCTTGCCAACTGCGGTGAGCTGGACGCCGCCAGTTACCGGCGCGCGCTGACGATCGCGGGCTGCGTGGCTTCGTTCTGCGTCGAGGACGTCGGCACCAGGCGAACGTCGAAGCTCAATCAACAGAGCGTCGCTCAGCGCCTCGACGAGATGCGCAGCCTCGTGCACTTGGGCTGAGCCCGGCGGCTTGCCGAGCCCGAGCCGAAATCAGGCAGCGACGGCGCTGCGCGGGGCGTGGCCGGCAGCCTCACCGCGCGGCGCGTCCTCGACGACAATGCCGACGGCCGGGCCATCGTGCAGGTTCCGCTCCTCGGAGATCAGCGCCAGCAGTTCCTTCTGGCTGAAGAGCCCCGTCTCGAGCAGGACCCGCATATAGCCGTCGAGGTAGCCGTGGGCGCGGGACAGCTTGGCGTATGCCACTCCCTCGGTGCGCAGACGAAGCACGTCGCGCAGCATTCCTCGGAGATTTTCGAGCATTTCGGTCTTGGATGCGCTGGCCATGTGGATGACTCCCTTCACTGACGAGCCCGTTCCGAGCTCGCCAAGCGTTCCCTACGGCTATCGGACTTCGGGACGCACGGCCAAGTTGTCGATCGCGTTTTCCAGCATTATGATCAAAGCGTCCGACAGGAGGACCCGCAATACGTGGGCCGCCATGACGCGACGCATCAGGAGCTACCCATGAAGCTTTCCATGTTCAAGTCGAAGATCCATCGTGCAACGGTAACGCACGCGGACTTGGCTTACGAAGGCAGCGTCACCATCGATGCCGACTTGCTCGATGCCGCCGGGATCTTTCCGTACGAGGCGGTTCACATCTGGAACGCGACCCAGGGTACGCGGCTCATGACTTACGCGCTGGAAGGGCCCCGCGGCTCGGGCGCCATCTGTGTGAACGGCGCGGCCGCCCACCTGAACAAGCCGGGTGATCTGGTAATTCTGGCCACCTTCGTGGAAATGAGCCCGGAAGAGGCGCGTCAGCACAAGCCAATCGTCGTCCGCGTCGATCAAAAGAATCGCCAGCTCTCCGACCGCAGTGAAGAAAAGCCCGGGCCGGTGCTCAATTCACTCGGTTTTTCGCAAGCCGCTCTGTAAAGCGTCTGCGCGCGCGTCCAGCCTGCACCGTTGCCGTTGAGTGCGAGGCGCGAGCCGGTTATAGGCCGGCTCGCGATGCTTGCTTGGCTAAGCGCCGCGCATTCGACTAAAAGAGCCTCTTCGAACCGCACCGATGCCCGACGCGCCGAGCCCTCCCAACGCGGTCACCACGCTTTCCGAGCTCCCGCACGTCGATGCGTTGGCGGAGTTGGTGCGTTCCGTCGCTTTCGACGCGGCGGCCTCACGGCGCTCCGATTTCGCGTCGCGCTTCCACACCGCGCCGCCCTCGACCGGCAGTACGGTCGAAGTCACGGCGGAGCAAGCCGACACACCGCTCGGCAACGTGCGCGCCGTGCTCGAACGCGGCATCGAGAACCCGAACGAGCAGAATCTACTCGGTGCGCTGCTCGCCATTGGGGTTGCCCGCGCCCTGCCTGATGGCGCGGAACAGCTGCAGGCGCTGACGTCGAACTTGGTCTGGTTGGCGGCGCACACGCCGTGCAGCGCGTTGGAGTTCTTGGACGATGCGCTCGGCGAACGTTCGGGCGTGATCTGGGAAGCCATCGCTCGTGTTGCGCGCGCCCCCGTGCTGAGCTCGCCTGACTTCGGCAACACGGAAGCGCTGGTCGCCGCCGCTGCCTTATGCCGCAGTGAATCGGAAGTCGCTCACCGCGCTCGCTTGCACCTGGCGCAAAACACCAATGACCCGGTCTTGCGAGCGTTATTGGCTGGCGGCGGCAGCCGCACGGAGCTTTCGGGTGAGCTACGCGGGGCGCCGCTCGGGCCCGTCTGGACCGCGGTGCTCGCGTTGACCCTGCTGCTGTTCATCGGCCGGGCATTGTCGCTCATCGCGCGCTTTGCGTTGGCCTATCGAAGGCCCGCAACATTGCGTATTGGGCCGAACGGCCTCGAACTCACCCACCGCATCGAGCTGATGGGGCGCGTGCTGCGCGATCGCGCAACCTTGGTGCCGCTCGCGAATTTGGCGCGTGTCACGCGTGAGGTGCGCTACGCGCGGGTCGGTTTGTATGCCGGGCTGTGCGCGTTGGTCATCGGGACGTATTTCGGCGTGGGGCTGCTTGTCGATGGCGTGCGTGTGCCGGGGGGCTCGCCACCGCTGCTGGGCATGGCCGTTACCTGCATTATCGTCGGCCTGGGTTTGGATTTCTTGCTATCGACGGCGGCTGATAGCGCGCGCGGCAAGTGCCGAATCGTGATCGTGCCTCAAAACGGCCGTCGCCTGTGCGTGGCCTCGCTCGATCCCACGAGCGCCGATGCCATGCTGACGAGTATCGCCGAGCACGCGCACGAGGCTCACGAGGCGCGCCAAGAGCTAGCGCCCGCCGCCAGCTGACGGCGCAGCCTTCACGCGCCGCGTGGCGCGGTCGGCCAGGTACGCCTCAGCAAAGTCGAGTGCCGCAGACAACTGATCTGCCGTGACCTGCGCTTCGCCACGTAGCATTTTCCCGTTTGCGCTGAACGCCACGTGCTCCACGAACTTGTGCGACTGCTGACCGAAGATCGAGCCAATAAAACCCAAGTTCAGTTGTGACACGGCGGTTGCGGTGCGAGTGAGGTAGGCGGCGTCTTCCGCAGCGGTTGCTTCGTCTTCGTCTTCTGCTTCGAGCTCCGCGCTCGCGCCGCCGTCTGCTGTGGGCGTGATCCGTACGCGCGCCCATTTGATTGTCTGGGGGACTTTCACCGGCAGCCCGAGGAACGCGCGCCACGGGGTGGCGAGATAGATCAGCGCCGCTTCCGGACCCGAGCTAGGGAGCAGATGGATCATTTTACCGGCTTTCAATGCCGAAGCGTATGCGCTCGGCGGCGTCACGATCACCGTCTGCGAATTGGGTAGCAGGAAGCGTCGCTCGGCGCCGTCGGCGTGCGCGCTCGCGACCGGCACGCCGGCATCCAGCCACTCACCGGCTTGATCCGCCCGCACCAGCGCGTCGACCGCCGCGCGCATTTTTGCCATCGGCACGTGATGACGCAGAATCGCCACCACATTGCTGGAATCACGCAGCTGTGAGCCCACGACATAGATCTGATCGATATCGCGAATTGGGTCGATCGCGGTGGGACCGAAGAAATCCCGCCACTGATACAACGAGCGGAGCAAAGGTCCGATGCGCGCGCCTAGCGGATTGGTTCGAATCTTGTCCGTGTAAATCGTGAGCTTCACATTGGCGTTCGGGTCAGCCACCTGCTTCACACCAGCGACAAGCGTCGGATCGCTCAGGGGTTTGGCACCCGCGTCCGGGGTGCCGGCGTCTGGGTTGGCACCCGCATCCCCGTCTTTGACCTCGCTGCCCGCGTCACTCTTGACGCTACCGGCATCCGCGACGCCGGCTTCCACGCCCGCATCGGGCGCTTCGGCGTCAGCCTCCGCATCGGGCGCCCCGGCGTCCGTGATCTTCGCGGGCAGCGGCTTCTTCTTCGGCGCCGCGGGCGCGGGCGCGGACTCGGCGCTGCCGTTGTCGCTGGGCGCGCTCGTGGGCTCTGCAGGCTGCGGCGCCGCGAGCGGCTGATCTTCGATGAGGTCGACCGGGATGCCCGTGATGTCGGGCGCCGGGCTGTCGTCAATCGGGGGCGACCACAAGCTCAGTAGCCCGACCAAAGCCGCCCAAGGCGTGAACGGCAAGTGCAGCAATAAGGAGACGGCCAACACCTTGGCGAAACGACCCTTGCTCGTGTCGGCGGGGCCGCGCTGGTGCGTCTTCGTGTCCACGCGCGGAACATACCGAAAGCGCGCCCGAGCGGCGAATCCGCACGACTTTTGTGTGGCATGCCCCTCGCAGTGGTGGCCCCAGATCCAAATGAAAATCACCGAGAAGTGGATTGCGCTGGACGGCTGTGGAAAGAACCGGGGGAAAGTCCCGTCCGAGATGCCACGCCTTCCCCCCCGGTTTTCGCGCATTCAGCAATTCGCGCCTGCTTTATGGCTATTTTTGGCCGCCGCCTGCGACCGGACCCCGCCGCCCGGCGCCTCCGCCGCCCCGGCTGGCTCCCCCACGCTGCCGCAAGCCGGTTCCCCGACACTACCCAAAGAGCTTGCAGCGCCTCCGAGGGGCACCTCGGTCGCCGCGGCGCCCACCTCCGCTGGTAGCGAAGGCGCGCCGAGCCTTCCCGCACCAGCCCCGCCACCCGAGTACAAAGGACCCTGGCTGGCGATTACGGCCCCCGCCGCCGGTGTGTACGGCGAGCCGTCGTTCGAAGGCAAGAAGCTTGGCTACGTGCGAAACGGCGGGCGCGTCGCCGTCGAAGCCGGCACCGTGGGCAAGAAGAACTGCACGTCCGGTTGGTACAAGGTACTGACTGGGGGCTTCGTGTGCGGCAACCTCGGCACGACCGATCTGAATCATCCAGACGTAAAATTTGCGACCCAGGCTCCAAACCTGGATGACGTGCTGCCCTACCCGTACGCGCGCAACGCCAAGAACGGCACGCCACTATACAAGTCGGTGCCGTCGCGCGAGCAGATGGAAAAGTACGAGCCCTACCTGCGCGCGCCGAAGGACGACGACGCCAGCAGCGATGAGACGAGCAGCGCCAAGAGAGCTCACAAGGACAAGGACAAGGACAAGGACGTGGATGCCGGCGCCGCTGCGGTCCCGGCACGCCTGGACGCGGCGCTCGCGGACGCCGGTGTCGCTTTGCCGACAGCGCAAGAAACGGCAGATCCGGAACCAGAAAAGCCGTGGTGGCAGCGTGATGACATGAAAGACCGCATGAACGAGCTAAAGCTCGATCAGCTGTCCGAGGATGCCGACGCAATTCTGGCCAAGCGCATGGTGAGCGGCTTCTACGTAGCCGTCGATAAGACTTTCAAGTGGAATGGGCGCTCCTGGTACAAGACCACGCGCGGCCTGGTGACCCCGAGCGATCGCTTTTGGCAGACGTCCGGCTCCAAATTCAAAGGTGTGGAGCTCGGCAGCGATTGGAAGCTGCCCATGGGCTTCGTCTTCGGTGGCAACAAGAGCATCTCCAGCTACAGCATCGAAAGCGGGCCGGGCACCATCAAGCCCGCCAAGACCTACGATCACTTCGCCCCCGTACAGCTCACCGGTAATGAGCAAGACTTCCACGGCACGACGTACGCCGAAACGGGTGACGGCACCTGGGTTAAACGCGCCCAGATCCGCAGCACCAAACCAGGGCCGTTTCCGGCTGATCTGAAGCCTAACGAGCGCTGGATCGACGTCAATTTGACGACCCAAACGGTAGTCGCCTTCGAGGGCGAAAAACCGATTTACGCGACCATGATCTCCAGCGGGCGCGAATCGAAGATCAAGGACAAAGATCACCGGACCCCGACCGGCGAATGGCGGATCCGCGAAAAGCACATCACCACCACGATGGACGGCGATGGCACCGCCGCCGGCGATTTGCCGTACAGCATCGAAGATGTCCCGTACGTGATGTACTTTTTCCGTTCGTACGCGCTTCACGGCGCGTTTTGGCATGCCAACTTCGGCTCGCAAATGAGCCACGGTTGCGTGAACTTGGCGCCCCTCGACGCGAAATACCTGTTCTTCTTTGCCGACCCGCCGCTGCCCAGCGGGTGGCACGGCGTGCACGCAACAGATGCCAGCCCAGGCAGCCGGGTGATCGTGCATTTATGAAATGCGTCGCGACTTTTTTGCGCGACAATCCCCTAAAACGTCACGCCTATAAACTTTCCAAGAAAGCGGCCGGATGGTTGACGCGTCCCTGTGACAGGCCCATCACCCGCGGATATGGATCAGTTTTCGGCTCACCTCGATCGCGGCTGGGACCTCGTGCAACGAGGCGACCCGCGCGGCGCAGAACTCTCCGCGCGCCGCGCACTGGAAATCGATAGCCAATCGCCAGAGGCGTACAACTTACTCGGTTACGTGGCTGCGCTGAAAGGCGAGTTCGACGAGGCCACCGAACATTATCGACAGGCGATCGCGCTGGATGACACATACTTGGAGGCGATGCTGAACGCCGCGGAGGTGTACGTGCACCCGCTCGGCGACTTCGACGAAGCTTTGTCTTTGTGCGACCAAGCGCTGGATCTCGCGGACACCGACGATGAAGTCGTCGACGCGCTGCTCCTAAAATTTGACGCTTTACTCGGCAAAGGCGAAGCCGAAGAAGCCAGCGACTTGTGTCGGAAGTTCCCGGAAGGGCCCTTCGAAAATCCGAATCATACGTTCCTCGTCGGGCGTGCGTTGTACGAAATCGGGGATTTGGAGCGTGCCTTCCCGCTGATCGACGACGCCGTAAAGCGCAATTCCAAGAATGCGGAGGCTTGGTATTACTTGGGCCTCTTGCGGGACGAGCGCGGGGATTCGCACGGTGCAACCTCCGCGTTCCTGTCTTCGAGGGATTTGGACTTGGAGCTCGGCACGCCGCCGTGGTCGCTCTCACGCGAAACGTTCGAGATGACGGCGCGTGAAGCCCTCGCGTCGTTGCCGGAAGAGCTGCGGCGCTTCGTACGGGAAGATGAAGTGTACGCGGCAGACGTGCCAGGCGTCGAGGTCGTCGTAGACGGCGTCGACCCGCGCGCGCTCCTGCTCTTGGACGGCGTCAATGCCGGCGCCACGGTGACGACGATGACGGCGCGCGTGTTCGTGTATCAGCGCAACGTGGAGCGCTTAGCGGGCTCCATCGAGCACGTGTCGGATGAGATTCGTGCCGCGCTCGAGCGCGAAATCACCGCCACGTTCCTCGAGCCGGACGGGCCGCTCGCGCCGACTGCACCAGCAAAAACACTCAATTAGCCCGAAACGCGCCCGGCGCGCCGCTCAAGCGGCGCGCGCAGCAAGTTGTTGCGCGACACTCTCGAGCAGCACACGAGCCGGGCCTGGTTGCACCGAGCGGAGCGCATCCACTGCCGAGCGCGTGTGCGCGCTCGCGCGGCGGCGCACCTCATCACACGCACCGCTCTCGACCACGGCACGGCTGACCGCGGTGACCGGCTCGCGATCGCCGGCGTAGATTCGCTTCAAAGGCTGAACGAGCTCCGGCATGCGCGCCACCGCGAGCACCAAGGGCAAGGTGAGCTTGCCCTCCCGCAGATCGGTCAGCAGCGTTTTGCCGGTGTCTGCGCCAGAGTAATCGAGCACGTCGTCCACGAGCTGGAAAGCGATGCCGAGCCGTTCGCCGAACCCAGCCAAGCGCTCTTGGTCTTCCAAACTGGCGCCTGCAAGCCGAGCGCCCGTGCGCGTGGACCAAGCGAACAAGGACGCGGTCTTGTCGCGCAAGATTCGCTCATAGGTCGCTTCCGAAACGTCCAACTCACTGCGCCCGCGCAACTGGACGATTTCCCCGTCCACCAAGCGACGCAAGGTAGCGATCAAGTCCGGCATCACCTCAGGCGCGTGCGTCTGCGTCCGCTGCAAAGCGTGCACGAGCAGTAAGTCCCCACCCAGCACGCTGATGGCGTTGCCCCACGCGAGGCGCGATGTCGGCACACCACGACGCTCCATTCCCTCGTCCACGACGTCGTCGTGGAGCAAAGTGGCCGAGTGCACCAATTCAGCGACTGTCGCCATCTCGCGCGCGGCCGGCGTCACGCGCCCGAAGCACGCCGCGCTCAGCATCAAAGCGATTGGACGCACCCGCTTGCCGCCGCGTGTGACCAGGTGTCGTGCGGCGTGCGTTGCCGGCGCCTCGCCCTCATCGACCGCGCCGGCCAGCGCTTGTTCGATCCAAGATAAGTCGTCTTGGAGCAGGTCCTGAACCGTCGCAATGCGGTTCGTCACTCGCTCGTCGGTGCCCTGAGCTTCGGCTGCTCGACCGAGGATTTCAGCGGCGGCAACTGCTGGCATATCCGGAACATCTTCGAGTTTCTGAGTTTTCAAATCTTTGTGAAACCACTATGGGGCAGGCTGCGCCCGCGGTCAACGCGCACAAGAGCGGCTGTTCGGCCGATTTTCCGCTACCCAAGCGGTGCCGGGGCCACCAGCGCCCAGCGCCGGCCGCAAGCGCAATTGACGTGGCCCGGCCGCACATGCACATCCTCCCGGCAAATGACCGCGGAGAAAACCAACCTCAACCGGGTACGCCGCACTGGGCGCCGGGTCGGGGTCGTGTTGTTCGCCGTGATCATCTCGGCGGCTACTGCGACCTGGACCATTCAGATCCTGGCCGCCGTATTCAAACCGCCGGTCCTGGCCGTAGCAACGGAATGCCATGGCGGCACCCGACAATTGCTATTGGCCGTGCGCCGCGCGCGCATGGCAGCCGCCTCCGAAAGCGGAGACGAACGCGCGGCGCTCGGTCGCTTCCGCGCGTCGCTCGAACCGGAATGGAGCACCCGAACCAGCTTGGATTCGGTTTGTCGCTCGGATCCGAAAGCTCGCGTCGCGCTGACCGAGATCGACGCGCTCCGCTATGCGGAAGAGCACGCCGTGCGCTATGAGGCTGTAGGGCTCGCTCCCCAAAGGCGACGAGTCCAAGCCCTTTACGAAACCCTGTTCGAAAGCGACGGGCTGAAAAGCCCCGCCCTTCCTTGAGGTTTTGCTTCGATGAG
>JBDTYJ010000036.1:0-24615 GCA_040005755.1 Pseudomonadota bacterium | reverse complement strand
CTTCAAAGGGAGATATCGAGAAATGGCTGGAACAAAGCTTGTGCTGTGTGGCTTGCTCGCGCTGAGCGCGCTGTCCGCTTGCGGTGGTGAGGACAAGACCTCCAACGTGGGCACGCCCGCGGCGACGCAATGCGCGCCCGGTCAATACTTCGACGGGCGGATTTGCCAGTCGCAGAGCGGCGCCGCACCGGCGGCGACCGTGGCGCCCGCTGCTGGCGCACCGACCGCAGCTGCACCTGGCGCGGCGCTGCCCGGGCTACCTGTTGCGACGACTACCGCGGGCCCGACGGCGACGCCGCTCGACCCCGCGACCGCGCAGGTCGTAACGCAGCTAATCGCTCCGCTGGCGGCCTCGGCTGCGGCACCGGGCGCGAAGGCTGTTGGCGCAGCAATCGCCGGCAACTTCACGCAGGGTCAGTCACTCGACCAGACCGTGCAGATGAACCCCGGCAAGTGCTACACGATCGTCGGCGTGGGCGTGCCCACGATTCAGAACCTGGACATCCAGCTCGTGCCGTCGATCGCGATTCCGGGTTTGCCAGCGGCGGTCGTCGCTGCGGACAACACGGTCGGCTCCAACGCCATCGTCGGCCAGCAGCCGAATTGCTACAAATGGGCGCTGCCCATGGGTGGCACGATGAAGGTCGTGATGACTGTCTCGCAAGGCCAGGGCATGGCGGCCGCTCAAGTATTCGAGAAGTGATTCGGGACGATCGGATGCGCGGAGTGGAGATGCTCCGCGCATCGGCGTCGCTCACGCTCGTGTAGGCGGCGATTAGGCGGCGGCCACGTTGTTGGTGATGTCTTTGGGGCCAGGCAATTCCGCGTTCGTGAACTCGGGCCAGAGCTCCCCTAGGTGCTCACGCTGGCGGCGCGCGAGTTCCCAGCGCACGACCGGGCGCGATAGAAAAACCACGCCCAGCGCTAGGCTGAAGCCGACGACTACGTCGATCAGGTAATGCCAACGCAGGAACATCGTCGCGATGATGATGTTGACCGTGCAAAACGCCACCACTGGCCAGGTGTAACGAAACGGTAGGTACTTCCTGTTGCGGAACGAAAACAGCGCCAAAACGGTGGGCGCACCGGTGTGCAGGGATGGGAAAATGTCCATCTGCGCGCCGCCGGAGTGCACCGCGTTCATCACGAGCTCGTGCCACGGCCCCTGCGGGAATGGGTGCTGAAAGCTGTCTGCCATGGCGCGATACGGGCCGTAGCCGGGAACGACCATGTACAGCGTGTGCCCGATGCTGAATAAGAGCAGGATCGAGAAAATAAACTCACCGACCACCTGCCTCCTCCGGCCGAAAAACAGGAGCGGCACCACGTGCGCCGCCATCAGCAGGAAGTAGCCGAAATAGAAGAACGAAAACCATTCAGTGGTTGCGGGCGTAACGAAGCGATCCCACGCCATGGCGGGCTCGTAGTGGAACACAGCCAAATCCAGCCGGTACAGGCGCTGGTCGAGGGTGGTGGTGTTCACCAGCGGGAGCACGTGCTTCAGGAAGAAATAGCTAACCTGCACCGGGCAATAGATGCCCAGGCGGTAGATCAGCGCGGCGACCCACGAGCGCCTGAGTAAGCGACCGCGCACGAGCACGATCGCGATCACGAACGCCAAGAGCAGGCCGCCCGTACGCACCAGGCATGCCGCGCGTTCGGCCCCCGCGGGGGTGGCGAGCACTGCACCATTGAGAATGAGCAAGAAGACGAGCACCGCAAAATCGTGAATCGCGGTCTCACGCAGGGTGCGCCGCCACCAAGGCTCCTGCGAGTGGCGGCGGAGCAGTGCTGATTCGGAGTCGGATGGCATACTGATCGCTGGGAAATTAGGGCTTGCGGGTGCCAGCCGGGGCGCGCTGCTCAGCTTCCAAGCCGAGCTCGTCTGGAGCCGCGAGTTCGGTGACGCGCACTCGTGCCGGCAATTCGGCCGGGGCCGCCGCAATGAGATCCTGAACGCTCACTTCCGCGAGCAAGAACTCGGCGCGCGCTTCGTCGATGCGCAGCTTTTTTGCCAAAAGTGCGCTGGTTATTGGGCCGCCCTGAGACACGGTGCGGGACGCGGCGAGCAACCAGGCCCCGTGCAAGGCCGCGTCCAGCTGTTTTTCGTGCGCGCGTGAGCGGCTGAGCGCGAAGAACGCGAGCGCGAAGGGCACCAGGCAACCGATGAACGCGGCAACCTTTGCGAACAGAGCCGGTGCAGTTGCCAACAGGACCACGGTAGTAACGAGCAAAGACAACACGCCGGAGGCGGCGGCGAAGCCCGCGCCGGCTTTGAAGGCGCCGGCGCGTAGTTGCTCGCTGCGTGCATTGCGCAGCAGCGTCACTTCGGGTTCGGAAATCGGGGTGCCGTCGGGCGGGATGCGAGGCCCGCCGCAAGCTCGACAGCTAAAGTAGAGGCTGGCATTGGGCTCGACATCGCTGAGCGCTTGGCACAACGGGCAGCGGTAAGCCTCGCCGAATACCGCCCCGCATTTGGTGCAGCGCCCGAGCGTATCCAGCCCGCCTCCGCACGCTGAACAGGCTTCCGGTCGCGCGGCAAGGGCAGCGTCGGGTGAAGTCACGCGCTGGCCTCCTAACGCGCCTGCTGCGAGTTGTCCAACGCGGCCGCCGCAGGGCCAGAAACATCGTTAAACCTGGATAAAAACTCATCCAGCACTCGGTACGTGAGCCCCCAAACCAGGCGCCCGTCGATGTCCCAGGCCGGGAATGTTTCGGACCGTCCGGCCAGCTCGAGGTGGAAGGTGGTCCTTCGCTCGCCGCGTTGAAGCAGGCCCACGGGCACCCAGAACGCCCGGCGCACTTCTTCGCTCAGCCGCAACGTCGGCCGAACTTGCAACAGATAGACGAACGGCCGGACGGCGATGAGCAATCCGTGCGCGGGGGTGCAGTCGGAAACGCGCCCCAGCCGCTCGCCCCCCTGCCGAAGATCCAACCCGACTTCTTCCCAGGTTTCACGCTCTGCGGTTGCCGCGAGATCGGCGTCCGTGGGGTCCATGTGGCCACCAGGCAGAGCCATGTGCCCAGACCACGGGTCGCCCATGCGCTCAGCGCGCTCGATCAACAGGACCTCGAGGGAAGCCTCAGCTTCGAGCAGGATCAGCGCGATGGCAGCGGTGCGCGTGCCGGCCAGCGGTGAGTCCAAAGCCGGATCGGCGACGGCCTTGCGCAGCCGCTCTCGAAGTGAACCGCCGGGCATGCAGCAGTATAGCAGTGCGACGACGAAAGCTTGCGATTCACGCCAGCCTCGAGTCGAACGGTCATAGCCGACCGGAGCACGATTGGCCGAGAGATTACGAGGCAGGAGCGAAACCGGCGCGAAATTCGCCGACGTCGAGGCTCGCATGCACCAAAAATCTGATAGCCTGCCGCGCGATGAAAGCCGCAAAGGCCTTGTTTTCTGGGCTGCTCGCCGCATCCGCCATTCTCGCGACCGCTGCTCCCGCGGCAGCCTTCCCCGGGTTTTTGACCTCGAAGACGGGCGCGCCAATCAAAGTCAACTCGACGCAAGTTGTGTTGATGAAGAGGGGCAATCAAACGGCAGTGAGCGTGATGTCGGACTACGAGGGCGGGCTCGAGCCGTTCGCCATGGTGTTGGTCGTGCCGGCGGACGTCACCGCCGAGCGCGTGACCACGCTCAAGCGCGAATACGTGGATCGTCTGGACGCCATCAGCGCGCCGCGCTTTCATGAATACTGGGAGCAAGATCCGTGCGATCCGGGGCCTGTTGAGCAGGAATGGCAACGCAACATGAAGGCCGACGCCTCGAGTGCCTTCTTGGGTGGTGGGGACATGCCGCAAAGCTCGCAGAAGGTCGCAAAGGAGCTTTCGCTCGACGTGAAAGCGAAGCAAAAAGAAGGTGAGTACTCCTTCACGCTGCTCGGCAAAGACGACAAAGCCAGCGCCTGGCTCAAGAGCAAAGGGTACGCGGTGCCGGCCGGCGCTGAGCAGGCAGTCGCCCCCTATTTGGCGGCCGGAATGCGCCTGGTTGTGGCCCAAGTGGACACCAACCGCGTCGAGCTCGTGGGCGGGGATCGGGCGCAGCTTTCGCCGATCCGGTTTTGGACCGACCAGCCCTATGACACGATTCCGGATCGCGCGGGCCTGTTGAACTCGGGTGGCAAACAGGAGCTGCTCGTGTACGTGGTCGACCCTGAGCAGCGCTACGAAGCGAAAAACTACAAGAACCTGTTTCCGCCCACGAACGTGGAGGTCGACTTTGCCGTGAAGGAGCGCATCGGCGAGTTTTACGCCGCGCTGCACGACATTATCTTGAGCAAGAACCCGAACGTGTTCTTGGACGAATACGCCTGGCCGAGCGACGGTTGCGGCCAGCCCTGCGCGACCGAGCCATTGATGATTTCCGAGCTGCTGAGCTTGGGCGCTGACGTATTCGAGCAAACGGTGTCGAAGGAAGACAAGAATCCGAAGCCGCCGGAGCTGACCAAAGAGGAAAAAGACGCCTTCAAAGAGGCCACGAAGGACCTGAAGCCGAAGGAGCGCAAAGCCAAGGAAAAGCAGGCGAAAGAGGATCGCCAGACGGTGGCCGCGCGGCAGGCGCTGGTCGCCCGTCACAAGTACGTGGTCTCGCGCCTACACTACCGCTACGACGACAAGACGCTCGCCAACGACCCTAAGTTCGGCGCGGCCAGCGGTGCGGTCGAAGGCGGCGTTGCACAGCCGAAGGGGCCCAAGGGCCAGGCCGAAACCGAAGTGCTGCCGGCGGCGCAAAACAAGTTTCAGGTTCGCTACAACAACTTTCACCCTTGGGTGCCGGTGATTCAGTGTCCAAACCCGGAGCGCTATCGCTGGGGTAAAGCGCCGCGCGACTACCGCGGTTTGCGCAAGACTTGGATCGCCGAGGATCTGACGCGCAAGAGCCGCACCCAGATCAAGCCCGCGGAAATGCTCCGTACGCCGATCCCTTCATTGGGGCTGAGCGGCACGCCTGCGCCGGCTGCGTCGGGGGCGGTCGTTGACGGCGGTGCCGATGCCGGCGCGAATGGCGCGGCGAAATCCAGCAGCAAGTGCAGCTGCAGCGTACCCGGTTCGGCTTCGGATCGAAGCGCGCTTGCCGTGCTGAGCGTGCTAGCGGGGCTCGTGCTCGCGCGCCGTCGTCGCGCGTGAGAGCGGCCCCCACCTCGGTATAAAACGGCGCGCGGCGCGCGCCGCTAGTAGCCGATGCCCACGCTGGTTGTTGCGCGGGGCGGTGGCGCGCTGGCGCTGCTTGGCGCCGGCCAGGGCTCGCTCGGCAAGGCGACTTCAGCGGGCGGCCAAGGTGCGCCCTCGGGGGCCGGCGGCAATCGCTTGGTCGCTTCCACAGTAGGCGCGGTTCGCGCGATGGTCACCGTCCCGGTGAGCGGGGGATTGCGACAACGAACCAGGAAATTGCCGTCGCGCGGGTCGAAGATCGGCGATAAATCGTAGCCGCTCGGGCAACTTTCGCCTGCGAGCTGAAAGCACGCGGCTTGGTCGTCGCCGCAGTGCACGTGCAACATGTGCGTGCCGTCCGGTCCGACGATGCGCTGGGCGCCGGGCGTCTCGACGCAGCTCAGTGCGAGCGAGCCGAACCCGAGCGCAATCGCCAATCCAAAATTCGTCATCGGCCCCCAGCATAGCTGAAGCTGCCGCGGCCGGGGTGTTCCGATGCAGAACGCCCGCCGCAGCGCCGGGAGCGCGAGGGCTTGGCCCACCGAACTGTGCCGGGGACTTACGGCGTAACGCTGCGGGTCGCCACGGCCTGCTCAGGCGGCTCATTTTTCGGCACGTTCGGTGGTTCGCTCACCCACGGCCGCCCGTGACCGTGAAAATAGCTGCGCAAGAAATCACGCCCGAGCTCGTTCGCCTTGTGGCGCCACACAGCCCCATTTTCCAGCATTACGCTGATAATGACTTCCGGTTTTTCGCTGGGCGCAAAGCCGATGAACCAGCTGGTCATGCCTTCGTTGGCTTCCGGACGCAGCGTGCCGGTCTTCCCCGAAACTCGCATGTTGCCCAGGTACGGGCGCCCGCGCTCGTCCCTGAATGCGCGGTGACACGTGCCGCTGCGCACGGTGACCTCCATCATGCGTCGGATACGGTCGGCCGTGCGCGGTTTGAGTACTCGCGCGGGCGGTTCGGGTGCTGCCTCTGGTTCTGCTGCGTCATCGCTGGCGTCCCCCCCGCCATGCGCCTCAGTCGCGCGAATGCGGATCGGCATCGACTCCCCGCCGTGCGCGATCACACTCGCCAGGTAGGCTGCGCCCAGCGGCGACAAGGTGCTGCCCTGAAAGCCGGCCGCCGTGCGCGCAAAATCCAGGTCCCCATAAGGGACCTCCAAGGTGCCCACGGTGACGTCCTGCTCGAATGGCACGCGGCCGTTGAACCCGAGCGCTTGCGCCGTATCGATGAGTGAGTTCCGCAGCAGGCGGTGGGTCGCAAGTTGCGCAAACACCGCATTCTTACTGTATCCAATGGCGTACGCGAACGGCGCACACTCGGTGGCGTCGCCGTGGGGTGGATCTAGGTGGCGGCGCTCGATGCCGTGCATGCCGCCCGAGATGCAGACGGCGTCGTGCGGGCTGAGGGTCGTGGTTTCGAAGAGCGCAGCCGTAGTCACCAGCTTGAACACGCTGGCTGCCGGCACACGCGCTGTCGTGATCACGTGATGGTGATGGCCATCCCGCGCGCTCTCCGCCCAGGCGAGCACGTTGCCCGTGTGCCCGTCGAGCACGACCATGGCGCCACGCACCGGATTGGCGCTGGCCAAGATTTTCAATGCGGCCTGCTGTAGCTCCGGATCGAGCGTGAGCGTCGCTTCGCTGCCGCCGCCCGTTGCTGCCACCCAACGCCCGGCGTGCTGGGCCATGTGATCGAGATCCAGACTCGAGGTGCTCGTGGCGCTTAGCTGAGCGAGCGGGCTGGAGATGGCAGCGTGCGCAGCCGGGCGGGCTTCTGCAGTAACGCGCGGCTCCGCCGCTAGCGCGCTCGTCGCCGGAGCGGCAGCCAGGCAGGCAATCAGCGGCAGGGCGCCAACGCCGCGGGATCGGGCCCAGGTCATCCCCCTCGACCTAACCGGACTGCAAGATTCGGCCAAAGTTTCGGCAACTTTCGCCCAATTCCATGCACGCAGTACCCGCTTCGATAAGTAGTCATAGGTGAGATAGTTGCGCACTTAGAACTACATTGGCGTACAATGCTGGCGAACCGGAGGATTGCCCAATGGATCGACGAGTAGGCCTCAGAACTAGAACCGACTTTCGCGTGCTCGCGGAGCGCGGGCCGTTCCGCTCGCACTACCGCGGCATCGACGTTTCGCCGACGGGCATCGTGCTCGATCGCGGGCGGCCAATTGGGGAATTCGATTCACCGCTGTTGATTCGGCTCGAGTTGCAGCTCCCGGAGCATTTGAAGCCAGTGCGCACCTTGGCCCGTCCCATCTGGTCTTTCGGGACGCAGCAAGCGTTCAAATTCGTGCGCATCGCCGATGTCGATCGTCTCATTTTGGCCGAGCACCTCGATTTCATGAGCGTGCGCGGCGTGATTTTGCATTGAGGATTGTGACCATGTCCGTGTCTCGCGGAATCAACAGCCGAATCAAGAACGCTTGGGCAGGGCTTGCCGAACCGGGCGCGTTGCGCGTGCTGTCGCATGCTGTGGCGCTCGCGCCGCGCCTGATCGTGCACATCGCTTCGATCGCGGTGATTGCCGGTCTGGTGAGCGCTTGCGTTCCGGCCACGCGCTACGAAGAGGCAAAGTCGGCAGGCGAGGTCGAGCTTGCTGGCCGCCAGCGCGCGGAGGCTGAGCTGCGCGCGGCGCAAGAGCAACTCGCGCAGGCGACGGCACAGCTCAACCAGCGCGAGCAGAAGCTGAGTGAGACCGAGCAATCGGTTTCGGAGTCGAAGTTCGAGAACAGCGTGGCCGTCAAAGAGCGTGACGAGGCGACGGGAATGGTCGACCAACTGCGCGGCGAGCTTGCTCGCGTAGGCGACAACCTGCGTTCATATGCCAAGCAAAAGGCCGAACTGGAGAAGTCCCTCGACGCGGCCCAGCAGCGCAAGGCCGAACTGGAGAAGAACGAGGCCCACACCGTGGCCATCGCGCGCCTGACGCGCGACCTGACGTCTGCGCTCGGGGACCGCGTCACCAGCGGCGACGTCAGCATCGATGTGCAGGGCGGGCGCGTCGTCATCAGCGCGCCTACCGAGCTGTGGTTCGATGATGGCGGAGCGTTGCGCGGCGGCATCGACGGCGTGCTGGCCGCCATCAGCCGCGTACTCACCCTGCACACTGACAGCGCCCTCGAGCTTCGCGTTCCGGGCCCGGACGCCGACAAGCGAAGTGCGGTTCTGGTCAGCGCGCTCGGCGCGCGTGGCGTGGCCGCTTCGCGCATCGGCGTCCCGCCAACACCTGTGGCGCCGGCTATCGGGGCGGCACCGGAAAGCGCGCCTGCGGCGAGGCCACCCGAATTGTCCAAGCCCGGCTCGGTCGAGCTGTCGTTCAGCGTCAGCTGAGCCGCGCTCGAACCGAGTGCTGCTACGGTTCGCGCTTCGGCTCGAAGCGGACGTCCAGATCCAGCGCGGAAGCGGGGGCACGCCCGCGTGGCGCGGCTACGGCGTGAAAGCGTGGCTGCGCGCGCAGCGCTTCGAATAGCGCTGCCACCAGGGCCGGGCGAACGCCGTTCAGGAAGCGTTCATGCCAGACGAAGCCATCTTCATCTCCGCTGTAGTCATCGGCAAATTCCGCTGACAAGTTTAGGGTGATGGTGAACGTTTTTTCCTCGCGGTGCGTCACAGGGAAAAAGTCACTTTCGCCGGCCAGCTACCTGGCGAAGGCATGGCGGCGCTCTTCAAGGTGCCGACCAGGCAGTCCACGTCCGACTCTCCTGCTTCGTCCGGGGGGGTGACGCCTGCGGCGAGCACCGTGCCGTCCGTGCCAACGTACATTGTCGCTTCGAAGGAGCCGCTCGCGCCCTTCTTGCAAGCCGAAACCTTGTGCGACAGCTTGCCGACCGCATCCGAAACACGGTCGCTCTCCCAGGCGGTAGGCGCACGGACGTCGTTCGGCGGATCGAAGTCGAAGGATTTGCGGGCGAAGCCGTGCAGACCGCCAACCGGTTTCGGCCAGCGTTTGTGGCGCAAGGTTTCCAGCAAGCACTTCTCGGTTTCACGATCGCCGATCGTCGATTTTTCGAGATGCGCGTGATCTACCGTGCCGTGCTCGTCGATCTTGATGAAGAAGCTCACCGAGCCGCCCAAGAACTCGACGCGCTTGGCGCCTTCGTCCAAACAGCTTTGGAAATTGGTCAAAGCGCTCTGAAAGGTCTTGTCCACCTTTTCTTCGTTGAGGCCGCCAATTTCTGCCGAGACGGCGACCGGGCTCGCCGCGTTGTCGTGCGAGCCAGTGCTCGGTTCGGGCGACTTGGCTGCTTGGTCGCTACCACCACAACCTTGGCTAGCTGCCATTGCTAGCACGAGAGACGCGACACGAACGAGAGCAGAGGGGAGGTGCGTTGCCATGGACGGGCGTAGCAGTAGCGCGAAGCAACCCGCGGAACAACGGTCCTTCGATCAGCGTGCTTCAGCTCGGCTGCAAAGTTCGCGCTTCGAGCAAGAACACGCCCGGCACTTCATGCAAGCGCGCGTGGAGCGCAGGTTTCGGCCTGACCGCAACGCCGATGTCCGCCTCCCGCAACATTTCCAAGTCGAACACGTTGTCTCCAAAACTTGCGACCCAACGCGCGTCACCGAGCAGGGTGCGCCCGGCGCTGCACTTCGTTGCCGCGTAGGGAACGCTACCGGCCATTTCAGCGCAGATCACCTCACCTGCGATGTGCGGAGTGCTGGCCGCGATGTCTTCTGCGGCAAACCCCCACACGCTCGCCGCGACCTCGACCGTGGTGCGCGGCGACGCCGAAATAACCACCGTGCGCACGCCGGCTTGGCGCGCATAGTCCAAGATCGGGCGCAGCTCTTCCTGCAAACGCTGCGCGTGATTCGCGTCTGCGAGTGCTTCGCGCACCAGCGTCCGCATTTCTGCGACTGTATGTCCGGCGTAGCACCAGGTCATCAGCTCGCACATGTCGCGTTCCGGGTAACGGCGATCGACATAGGCTTCGAATAAATGGCGGGCCGTTGCATTGACGTCTGCGAATGTGTCGAAGCCGCGCGTGGTTGCCTCCCGCTCGAGCGCGCCGCGCGCGGCTTCACGCAAGCGGCCGTGAGCGACGGCAAACCGGAAGACATCGTCGCCGACGTCTCCCGACCACAGGGTGCCATCCGCATCGAATGCGATCGCGCATGCCGAGCGCGCGCGGAAATACGGCTCGAGCCGAGCGATCAAGGCTTGCGGCGAGATGGAGCGCGCGGTCACACGCCGCTCGTTCGCTGCCATTCCGCCCACCAGTCGCCCGCCATCGCGAGATCCTGCCCGGTATCGATCTCCATGTAGCCGCCGGCGGTATTTTCGCGCCGCATCAGCGCCCCCGCCTCCAGCATCTCTTGCAGCAAGTCCAACAGGTAGGCCTTCTGAAACGTGCGCCCTTCGCGGAAAAGGCCAGCGCCGTAGCTTCGCTCCGCGCGGTCGAAGGCGTCTGTGAACACGCGCGCGCCGCCTGCGCTGAGCTTCATGACGCCGATGAATTCACCGTCCGCGCTTGCGCTCTCGATGGTGCGGCTGATTTTAACGACGCGCGCGCCCTCCGCACGCAGCTTTTCGGCGTCTGTTTCCGGGTGCTGGGTGCGACCGACATAACGGCGCCGCCAGGCGGTATCGCAGCCGAGCGTGATGTCGCCGGTGGCCGCGACGAGTTTCCGTACGATCTCCCCGTCGTAGACGATGTCCGCGTAGGTGGAGATGAAGCCTTCACCAAAGTGGTCGCGCGCGCACAGCAGCGAGAGCAAGATGTTGTTGTTCGCCCAATCCGCGTTGCGCACGAACGTAAGTTCCGGGTAGCGCTCGCGCACGACCTGCTCTGCATAACCGCACACGAAGACGACGTCTTTGCGCGCGATGCCCGCGCTTGCGAGCGCGTCCAAAATCCAGTCGAGCATGGGGCGGCCCATGACAGGGACCAGGGTCTTGGGGATGTGATCGGTATTGCTGCCTAAGCGGCTGCCACGCCCTGCGCCGATGACGATTGCTCGCACGCAGCAACTCTATACCATCAGTGGCACATTGAGCAGCGGGCGTTGCGGCGTCCGGGCCCAACCTGGGAGTGCCCGGACGCGCCCGTTCATTCCTCGCGCAACTTGGCGAGGACGTTGAGATCTTCGAGCGTCGAGACGTCACCCTTGGTCTCTCGGCCGGCAGCGATGTCCTTGAGCAACCGGCGCATGATTTTGCCGCTCCGGGTCTTCGGTAAGCTGTCGGCGAAGCGCACGGAATCGGGGCGGGCGAATTTACCGATCTCGTTGGCCACGTGCTCACTGAGCAGCTTCTTCATTTCAGGCGTGCCCGCGTGGTTCGGCTTGAGCGTCACGAACACGACTAGGGCCTGACCCTTCAGATCATCAGGACGCCCCACCGCGGCCGCTTCGGCTACCGCCGGGTGTGAGACCAGCGCGCTTTCTATCTCGGCCGTACCGATGCGGTGACCGGAAACGTTGAGCACGTCATCCACACGACCCACCACGTGGAAGTAGCCGTCTTTGTCTTCACGAGCGCCATCACCCGTGAAGTACGCGCCCGGGATCTCGGTCCAATACTGTTGCTTGTAGCGCTCGTCGTCGCCCCAAATGGTTCGCAACATGCTGGGCCACGGTTGCCGCAGCACGAGCAGCCCGCCTTCACCGAGTGGCAACTTCTGCCCCTCTTGCGTGACGACTTCTGGCACGACTCCGAAAAATGGCAGCCCGGTTGCACCGGGTTTGGTGAAATTTGCGCCGGGTAACGTGGTCAGCATGATCGCGCCTGTTTCCGTCTGCCACCACGTATCCACGATTGGGCAACGGTTCTTGCCCACGTGCTCGCGGTACCACATCCAAGCCTCGGGATTGATGGGCTCACCCACACTGCCGAGCAGGCGCAAACTCGACAGATCCGACTTCGCCGGCCAGTCATTGCCTTGGCGAATGAAGGCGCGAATGGCTGTGGGAGCGGTATACAGCACCGTCACCTTGTGCTTCTCGATGATCTGCCAGAAGCGGCCCCAATCCGGCTGGTTCGGTGCGCCCTCGTACAGCAGGCACGTTACGCCGTTGGAGAGTGGCCCGTACACGAGGTAGCTGTGGCCGGTGATCCAACCGACGTCTGCCGTGCACCAATACACGTCGTTGTCCTGCAGATCGAAGACGTACTTCGTGGTCAGGTGCGTGCCGGCGAGGTAACCCGCCGTCGTGTGCATCACGCCCTTGGGTTTGCCGGTCGAGCCTGACGTGTACAGGATGAACAACGGGTGTTCGGCATCCACGACTTCCGCCGAGCCGTCCTCGGGATTGGCGGCGGCCACGGCTTCGTACCAGTCGAGGTCGCGACCGGGCTTCAACGTGGTTTCCGCTTGTTTGCCGAGGCGTGAGAATACGACCACCTTTTCCACGCATGTTGTGCCCTCCACCGCGCGGTCAACGGTGGCTTTGAGTGGCACCACGTTCCCGCGGCGCAGCGCGCCATCTTGAGTGAGCACCACCTTGGCGCCACAATCATTGATGCGGTCGCGCAGTGATTCAGCCGCGAACCCGCCGAACACTACGGTGTGCGGGGCCCCGATGCGCGCGCAGGCGAGCATGCCCACCAGCACCTCCGGCACCATGCCCATGTAAATCGCGACGCGATCCCCCTTTTGTACGCCGAGGCCGCGCAGCACGGCCGCAAACTCCACCACTTTGCGGTGGAGGTCGGCGTAACTCAAAGTGACGGTTTCACCGGGCTCGCTCTCCCAGATGATTGCGGCCTTGTCCTTGGTGGCGGTATTCAGATGGCGATCCAGGCAGCTCTCGCTCGCGTTCAGCTGCGCGCCGACGAACCACTTGGAGTGTGGGAGCTGCCATTCACACAGCGCCGTCCACGGCTTGCGAAAGACCAAGTCCGAGGTCTCACGCTTCCAGAAGCTGGCGGGGGACTCGATGCTCTCTTTGTACAGCTCGTCGTACTTGGCGCGCGACGGGATGCGGGATTTTGCCGAAAACTCTGGGCTCGGTTGAAAAGTCCTGCTTTCCGCCGAGTACGTTTCGATCGCATTCTTTTCGCTCATCGCTGCCCACTTCCTCTGAGATTGGCACTCCGCGCCGCGCGCTGGCGCAGCGCGAATCGTGAGCCAGTCTGCGGGGCGCGTAAAGCCGCTGCCGGCCCCAATTGAGCGATTTTTCGGGCCGGCCCGCTACCAGAGCGAGTAACCGCCATGGATCGACAAGCCAAATAAAGGTAGCGTGTTGGTATTCCCGAAGGCTACTTGGTCGCCCTCCACCTGCTGCTTGTTCAAGCTGGTCGCGCCGTCGATGAGCGTGACTACTTCGGCGCCGAGTAAGAAGTGACCGAGGCTCCATTGCAGGCCGAGCTCGAGCAGGAAATAGGGATCGTCACCGCTAGCGCTGCCGCCAGTGAGCGTCGCGCTATTGGCGACCGGGTCGAGCGTGAGCTTGTGGTGAACAACGCCAGCACCGATGGCAGTGGAGAAGCGTAGCGCTTTACCTGTGGTCATCAGGCGCAGGTTTGGGCCGAAGCGCACGGTGCTGAGTGAGTACTTTCGTGCCTCCGGACTTTCGGCATCGCTCTTGGCGTCGGCCACGTTGAGCTTGCCGAAATCGAGCAACAGCTCGCCAGCAATGGGCGCCCAAATGCGATAGCCCGCGCGTAGGCCAACGGTACCCATGGCGCCGCTCGCCCGAGTGCTGGTCAAGGCGAGCGGTTTCTGCCCGAGGCCGAGCACGCCAAGGGTGAGCAGACCATAGTACCCGCGCGTGGCGCGACGTGGTGGCGGCGCGGGCATCGCCTTTGGGTTACTCAGCGTGGGCTCGGTTGATTCGCCAGGGATGCGCGCCCCGAGATCCGCCAGCACTTCGAGTGTTTTTCCCACGCCGATGTTGATGGTTGATTCGTAGCTGTCGAAGCCGTCGCGGAATACCTGGATCAAGTGGTCGGTGTCCGGCTTCACACCACCGCGCCACTCGTGAAATGCCAGGGTCACTCCGTCGAGTGCGATGGCCGCTCGTGGGTCGACCGCCACGACGTGCACGAACCCGTCTGTGGCTTTCAGCTTCAGCTCGACCGGCAATTTCTTTTGCCCGGAAGCAACGCTCACGACCCGCACGAGGCGCGCATAACCTGGCTCGTCCGCGACAACGGTGTGTTCGCCGACGTTCAGCTCGATACCCGCTCTTTGCTCGGCGGGCGAAAGCGCGCGGCCATCGACCGTCACCTTGGCGTCGCTCGGCTCGACGTTGATGACCACGGAGCCCACCAAGCTGTCCAGCTCGGTGATCGCATCATTGACGGCTTTTTTTTCGCCGTCGCTCAATTCTGAGCCGTGCTGCCGAAGCAGCTGCGCTAGCGTTTGCGCCGCTTCACGGTAGCGAAAGAGCGCCTTTTGGCATAGCGCCACGTTCTGCAGGGAGCTTGGGCCAGGCTTTGCTGCATAAGCTGCCTCGAACTCAGCCAGCGCCCCAGGGTAATTGGTATCCTGATACAGGCGAATACCGAGCTTGAAGTGCCGGCGTGCTTCCGCTGTAGCGTCGGGCGACGGTGCCGTTGTCGGCTCGGGCACGGCGCTGGCATCGGGCTGTACGGCGCGCCCGACGTTGGCCACGAATATCAGGCAAACGATACAAGAGGCCGAAGCGGCGCGCACGCGCATGAGTCCTCCGCCTATCATAGCCCGGCCTCGAAAAGCGTGCGCACCGCGTTTGTTTTCACAGCGGGGCGATCAAGCCACGCGGTGAAACAGCGGATTTGCGCCGATTTACGGCTCTTTCGTGCTCAGTTGCAGCCCGCTCAAAACATGTGTCGCGGGTTTGGGTTTCGCTGGATGATGGAGTTTGGGGGTGCTCCATTGCGATGCGGCCGGCACAGGTTCGATGTTGGTCGTGCTGCTCGCGCTCGGAGCCGGTACCGTGGCTATCGGGGTGGCGGCGATTGCAGCGTCGAGGCCAGAGCTTGCGGGGGAGGGTACGTGCTGGCTCGCGTTGCTCGACGCGCCACTGCGCGCGATCAGGTACGCGGTCAGCCCAAACCCAGCCAGGGTCGCGACGACGCTCGCGATCAGGGTGCCATAGCGCTTGCGCCGAAGTGGGAGCGTCACAGAATTACCGGTGCTGCGCGGGAAGGGCGCCGAGACCTTCGGGCTTGCGTCAGTTAGAGGCAAATTCAGCGTGGCAATCGCCGCCAGAAATTCGGCCGCCGACTGAAAGCGCAGCGCGCGTTCACGCTGCAAGGCACGACCCACGAGCTCCGCAACCGAGGCCGGCACTTCAGGTGCGAGCGTACGCACGTCCGGCGCGTCGTGAGTGCAGATCGCGATCAACACGGCCTCGTACGTGCGGCCACCGTGGGGCGGCTTGCCGCCGAGCATTTCGAACAAAATCGCACCCAGGCTGAACAGATCGGTGCGGCCGTCGATATCGGGGAAGGACTGCGCTTGTTCGGGCGACATGTAGAACGCCGTGCCGAGCACGGTGCCACGGCGCGTGAGCGTGTCCGCGTGGCGCACGCGCGCGACCTTCGAGATGCCAAAATCCACAATCTTCACGAAGCTAGGCTCGTCGTCGCGGGCGCACAGGAAGACGTTGTCAGGCTTCAGATCGCGATGCACGATGCCAGCCTCGTGAGCGCGTGCCAGGCCCCGCAGCACCTGACTCACGACGCCCAACGCAGCAGCCACTGTGAGGCGACCCTCCCGCTCTAGACGCGCACGTAGATCTTCACCCGTGAGCAGTTCCATCACCAGGAACGGCAGGCCGCCCTCCGTGATCCCGGAATCGAAGATTTGAACGATATGCGCGCTTTCGGCCAAGCTCGCCGCTTCGGCCTCGCGTTGGAAGCGCGAGCAGGCTTCGCGGTTCTGCGCCGCTTCGCGGTCCAGGAACTTCAACGCGACGCGCTTGCCGATGACCACGTTCGCGGCTTGAAAGACCGCGCCCATGCCGCCACGACCGATCAAGCGATCGATCCTGTACTTGCCGGCGACCGTGCTCCCGACGAGCGCAGCGAGCTCGCTCTCGGTCTCCTCTTCCAGGCTCGGCATGGCCGGCGTCTCCCAATGCGCGCTCGAACAAACGCGCGCTGGGCGAGCGTAGCACGGGGAAAGTTATTCCAAACAGCGAAGCCTCACGCACCCGCCGAAGCAGGGGACGTGAGGCTCGCTACACGCAGGCTGGCGCTTGAAACTGTTGAAACGGCCGCGCCGTTTCAACGCGGCGGTCAGCGAGCGATTTTGCCGAGAGCGGCTTGGATGCGCGAAGTGGTGCGCGAGGCGGAGCGGGTGTGAACCACGCCCTTGCTGGCGGCCTTCGCGAGCGCTTTCGACGCGGCGGCGACCGGAGCCTTTGCGGCCGTGAGATCGCCAGCGGCGATGGCGGCACGGGCCTTCTTGACAGCGGTGCGGAGCGAGCTGCGCACTGCTTGGTTACGCTCTGCGCGCACGAGGCGCTGGCGGTTACGTTTCTCTGCGGACGGGTGATTGGCCATCGGTCTTTCGAAAACCTCGGTAGATGGGAAGCGCTAACGCCTGAGCGTCAGGCCTTCGCCTTACGCGCGTCGGGCGCCTTGGGATCGTAGCCCTCGGGATGAACCGAGAATTTGGGCGTTACCGCCCCCTTGTTGTTAGCGCCTTGGCTCCGCGCGCGGATATACCGACGACGTTCAGTCTGCCGAGTGGAAGAAACCATCAGAATACCTTCAAAAAGGGCCCGGAAGGGCTCGAGGGGCCGGGACTATGAGCGAAGGTTCAGGCCTTGTCAACGCGCGGCCAGGAATTCACGCTGCTTCTCGCCGATTTCCCAAAAAGCGGCGCAATTTGCCGTCAAAATGCCCGTTCCAGCGCCGTTTCCAAGCGCGCGCCTGGCCACGCCGCCTTTTCTCTTTCGCGGCCAAGCTCAATCAGGTCGCACCGTAGCACTGACACTGAAACTGGAGGCGGCGAAGGGCTGAACCCGAGCTCGAGCAAGTTGCGCCTGGATGCATTCGCCTGACGGCTTGCCAGCTGCCGACCCGCTCACCGATACGCTCTGCACGCGGCCGTCGGAGCCGAACACGACGAGTGCGCTCGACGGCGCGCCTTCAGCCGCCACGCAATGGCGCGCGCCACTCATCACCGCGCCGAGCGCGGCCTGCACTGCACCACTGGACGGCTTTGCAGGTACCGCTCCGCCGGTGCTGTCCGCCGGGCGCAACGCAGGATCTGCCAGCAATGCTTGGGGGACAGCGGCGTCAATACGGCCGGGAACGGCGCTCGCTAGCGGTCGCTCAGGCTCATCCTCAAGCTCGATTTTCGCGGGCCTGGGTCCGCTCGCCGGAGCGCTTGGCGCTGGCGCGTGGGCATTTCCTGCTACGGCCTTATCATGTGCGCGCGGAGCCGGCTCGCTTTCGGGCAGCGTGTCCGGGTTCACACCTGTTGGCGCGCTCGCTTGCGCTGCTGCCGCTTGCGCCGCGTTCGGCTGCCCTGCGCTTGGCGCAACCGAATTCGCACGGGCCGCGGCTGCGGTCGTTTTCTGAGCTGAGCTCAGTACGGATTCGGAAGTGCTGGCGGGTGGCATCGGCCCGGGCTGGCGAAGCCAAAACAGGACGCCCGCAGCCAGCGCGACGCCGGCGGCGGCCAGGCCCACTTGGGACCAGGGAGCCTTCGCTCGCGTCGGCACCTGCGCGGCGCCGCCTTGCACGCGCACGCCCCGCGCGGCGTGCGCGTTGGACGCGGCGCCAGCATTCACGAGCGCCGCGTTGGGCGGCGCCGCGGCCAGCTTGTTGTTCATCACTTCACGCAGCGCCTGCACTTCGACGGCGCTGGGGCGCTTGGCCGCGAGCGCCAAAGACTCGCGCGCCATTTCGCGTTCCGACCCTTGCTTTCTCTCGACGCTGCGCCGCGCCATGTCAGCGAGACTCTGTGGGCGCACGCCGGAATGCGTGACTGGCGTGGCGGTCGCAGACAACGGCGCGTTCGGTTCGCCCGGTTCACTCGGCAACGGTGCGCCAAGCAGCGCTGCCTCAGTCGGGCCCGCCTGCGGCAGGCGCGCTTCCACGGCCAACGCGTCCTTTTCCCAATCCCGCTCGGGGAATGGAAAGCTGCCCAGCGCAGCTTCCAAATTCTGCCCCCAATCAGGGGAGGATCGGCGCTCGCTCATGCCGCGCCTTCCTCACCACGGACGATCAGACCTCGCTCCACGAGGAACGCCTTCAGCTTCTTGCGCGCTTCATGCACGCGCCAAGCGACCGTGCCTTCCGGGCAGCCCAGGACCTCGCCCGCTTGGGCGTGACTGAGGCCATCCACCCCGACGAGGATCAGCGTGGCGCGTAAGGTATCGCTGAGGGAGTCCATGCCTTCACACAGGGCACGACCGAGCTCGCGATTCTCAGTATCGCCGAGCGGGCTCGCGCTGCCCGCGCGAGTTTCGATGAGCACGCCTTCCAGACGCGGGTCGTCACTGGAGAACGCTTTGCGACTTGGCTTCCGTGCACGCAGCACGTTCAACGAAAGATTCACGGCAATGCGATAGATCCACGTGAATGCTTCACTACGCCCGTCGAAGCGGTCGAGCGCCCCGTACGCCCGCACGAAGGTTTCTTGCGTCGCATCTTCAGCCTCGGCGGAGTCGCGCAGCAAATGCAGGGCGAGCCGGTAAATGCGCTTCTGATGACGGCGCATGAGCACACCGAAGGCTTCGCTATCCCCCTCACGGGCGGCATCAACCAGTTCGCGATCCGTTCGCTTGGACATCGCTGTGCGCGCGTTGGCTCGCGCGGTAACCTCTTCGGTATGCAGCCTCGGTCCAAGATAGAGTAGCACCGCCCAATCTGACAACCGGGCCCGGGTAAAGCTTGGCCACGGGCGCCCGAAAATGCTTCAGGAGCCCGTGTTTGTCCCAGCCCTGCCTAAATTATCGATTGATATCGGTCAGTTAGCGACGGGCGGGGACGCGGATTACTTGCTTTCCGAGGCGCCGAGGCGCGCCTTGAGCAAGTCCCCAAGGGTGCCGAAGCCGCCCTCGGCCTTGAGCTTCGCGCGGTACTCTTTGTGCGCGCGCCGCTCTTCGTCCTCTTTGAATCCGCGCAAGCTGAGCTTGGGCTCGCCGCTGCGTGGATCCAGATCGACGACCTTCAAGTCCAGGATGGTGCCGGGCTTGAAGACCTTGCGCAGATCCGTACCGCGCGCGGTACCGGTCTGCGCTCCGGGGATGAAGCCCCGCGCTGCGCGGCCGGTGACACCCAGCAAACGCACCAACACGCCCATGGCCTCACCTTTGATGACTTCCGCTTTGACCAGCGCGTTGCGCACAATCTTTTGCGGGGCCTCGTTGGCTTGCTCGCCGGTAGGCGCCAGGTGGAACGTGAGCTTCTTCGAGCGCGGGTCGAAGTGATGCACGATGACATCCACTTCTTGATCCAGTTTGAGCACGGACTCTGGATGTTCGATGCGCTCGAGCGAAAGGTCGGAGACGTGCAGCAGACCTTCAACCCCCGGCTCCAACTCGACGAAGGCGCCGAACTTCTCAAGGCGAGCGACCTTGCCTTTGTGCACGGAGCCCTGCGCGTACTTTTGCTTGGCCACCTGCCAGGGGTCTTCGATCAGCGCTTTCCGGCTGAGCCAGATCTTGCCGCGCTCGTCGATCTTGGTGATTTTGACTTCAATGCGCTCGCCGGCACGCAGCAGCTCGGTCAGTGGAACGCGCGCGTCGTGGCTGGCTTCGGAGGCGTGCACCAAGCCTTCCAGATTCTCGGCTTCGGGCAGGGCGACGAACGCGCCCCACTCTACGACCGTGCGCACCACGCCCTGCATCACCTGACCTTCTTGCAGTAACGTGATGGCGTGTTTACGGCGCTCGTGCGCCTCGGCCTCGAGCATCGGCCGGCGCGAAACGACGACATCTCGGCCGCCCTTTTCGTATTGCACGACCTTGAACTCTAGGCGCTGGCCGACCAGCACCGCGAAGTTCGCGTTGGCCGGATGTAGATCCATGCCGGAGGCTGGCGCGAAGGCGCGGAGGCCGTCGATGTCCACTTCCACCCCGCCTTTGATCACGCCGGTGATGAGGCCGGAAATCAGCGTGCTGTCTTTGGCGGCGGCTTCCACCTTCGGCTTGGCCTCTTCTTCACGCAGCGGCTTGCGCGTCAGAACGACGAGCCCGCCGCGCAGCCCATCATTGTGGATGCGCGCGACGAAGCGATCCCCGACGGCCGGCACCAGATCATCCGGCTCCATCTCGTTGCGGTCGAAGATGGCCAGCGCCTTGCCGGACAAGTCCACCATGATCGCGGTCTCGAGCACCGCGGTGACTTTGCCGAACACCTCTTCACCGGTGTGGAACGGAGCGCGATCGCTGGCGCGGTGATGTTGCGGGCGTTGCGTGGCGCCTTCGCGCGCGTCGCGCGTTTCAGCGCCACCTGCACCCGAGCGCTTCTTCTTGCGGCGGCGTTTCTTCTTCGGCTTATCGCCGGGGGCGCCGCCAGGCACGCCTTCCGCTTCGGCGGTTTCGCCTTCGACGGTCTCGCCTTCGGCGGTCTCGCCTTCGGCGGTCTCGGCGTCGCTGCCTTCGCCCTCCGACTCGCTGTCAGCCGCAGCACTGGCCGGGGCCAATGCTGCGGTGCCCTCGGGCGGGGTCGCGGCTTGCGCAACGCTCTCGCTGGGCTGTGCTGCCTGTGCAGCGACGCTCTCGCTCGAGTGCTCGGCGCTGGGTGTGGACGGGGCGTCGCTTGAAATGGTGTCGGTGGACGTCATGGCGGGGGGGGGCGTGAGCCCTATATCTCTCTTGCAGCCGCCTGCCAATCTTCACTGCAGGCGGCGTTGTTTCTCATCGTTGCGGGCGCTGCAGCTCCGTTCAGCGCGCAATCGGCAAGCGCCGGTTTACGCCGCCGCTGCGGTCTATCAGGAGCCCGGCTTCAGGCTCGCTGTCCTGCAGATTTTCTAGCAATTTACTGGCCACGGACACGAACGCCTGCGCTGTCTCGGAGGCTGGGGCCGCTTGCACCACCGGGGTTCCAGCGTCGCCCCACTGGCGCACCGACGGGTGGAGCGGAATTTGGCCGAGCAGGGGCGCTTTCGCGAAGTCGGCGATGCTTTGACCCCCGCCGCTGCCGAATAGCTCGTGCTTCTTAGCGCAGCCGTCACAGATGAAGTAGCTCTCGTTCTCGACCACTCCCAGTAGCGGGATGCCGACCTTTTGCGCCATCGACACAGACTTGTACACGTCCTGCAGGGCGACCTCCTGCGGCGTGGTCACGATCACAGCGCCCGTGCTGCGCACCTTTTGAGACAAAGTGAGCGCGACGTCGCCCGTGCCCGGCGGCAGATCCAGGAGCAAGAAATCGAGCGTGCCCCAGTTCACGTCCTTCAAGAACTGCATCAGCGCGCCGTGCAGCATGGGGCCACGCCAAACCACCGCGGACTTGGGATCTTCGAGCAAGAAGCCGATGCTCATGAGCTTCACCCCGAAGCGCTCGAGCGGTTGGATCTGTTTGCCATCGCTCACGGGCTGCCCGGTGATGCCAAACATGGTCGGGATGCTCGGGCCGTAGATGTCCGCATCGAGCAAGCCGACGGAATGGCCCATACGCGACAGCGCCAGGGCGAGGTTGCACGCGACGGTGCTCTTGCCGACGCCGCCCTTGCCGCTCATGACCAGGATGACGTGTTTGACGCCGGGTACCGGATCATCCGGGCCGATCTCGCGTAGAGCCGTGGGTTCGCTCATGACGCCCGGGGCGTAGAGCCGAACTTGGGCTCTGTCAAATGTCGCGGGCTCGGACGAGGCGCGGCGCTTACAGCGCGCCCGAGAGCCAGGCGATGACTACGCCGATTCCAAAGCCAATTCCGGTCGCAACCAGCGCAGGCCAGGCGTTTCTGACGCCGCCACGCCGTATGGGCACCTGCGTGGACTGGCGGCGATCTTCGGCGTCTGCCCAGCCCACCTCGCCCTGTGAGGGCATGAAATCCTTGCCCAGCTCGAGCCTGGGGGTGCTCGCGGAGCGCGGGAAGCGTGGGGCAACGAGCAGCGAATCTGTCACACCGCGCGCGTACGAGGCCACCCGGATGGGGATGACCGAAGATTCACGAGGCGGGCGCTGGGAGGCAACGATCGAACCCTGCGATTCGGCTTCTTGAATTTTCACGTCGCGTGGCGCGGCAATCAGCGGGATCGGATCGCTGAACATGCGGCGCTGCGGGCCGAGCGACAGCGCCTGAGCCGCCGCGCCGACGAAGGGATGCAGGCGCTCGGCAAATTCTTCCGCGCTTTCGCTGCGGCGCCGCGGGTCGAGCGAAAGCCCGCGCTCAACGATGGTGGCCAACAGCCTCGGGACCTGCGGATTGACTTGGCTCAGCGGCTCGAAGTTCCCGGCCACCACATTCTGCAGCACCGCACCTGCGGTCTTGCCATCGAAAGGGTCGCGCCCAGCCAGCATGGCATACAGCATGGCGGCGGCCGAATAGATGTCGCTGCGCGCGTCCAGCGCATCGCCGCGTGCGGCTTCAGGAGCCATGAACATCGGCGTTCCCCCGGTGCTGCGCGCGGCGCTGCCATCTGCCTCGACCATGTGACGGGCGATGCCGAAATCGAGCACCTTCACGTGCGGGCGATCGGGGCGCGGATGAGTGATCATTACGTTCGCTGGCTTCAGATCGCAATGCAAGATGCCCTGGGCATGTGCAGCGGATAGAGCGGCCAGCACCTGCAGCATGAGCTCGCAGGCGTAGCTCGAGGGCAACGCGCCGCGCGTATCGATGATGTCTTCCAGCGTTTCGCCGCGCAGCAGCTCCATCACGAGGTACGGCACGCCATCCGGCGTCAAACCGAGGTCGTGAATGTCCACCACGTTGGCGTGAGCGATGCGCGCTGCGGCTCGGGCTTCGGTCACGAATTGATCGCGATGCTCAGGGTCCGCGAATGCTTCGCGACGCATCACCTTGATGGCAACGAATTTGCCGACCACCAAGTGCTCGGCCTCATGCACGGTACCGCTCGCGCCCGAGCCGATCTCGCGCAAGAGGGCATACTTGCCATCCAGCACCACCCGCGATTCGAGACTTTGAGCGACCGACATGTCTCCAGCCGGAGGTAAACGGCCGGCGGACGGCGAAGTTGAGCCCCGCGAAAACACACGGGAATCGTCTCACCTTGGGACATTGGGCGACAAAACACGAACGGCACGCGACCCCGTGAGGGGTGCGTGCCGTTCGCTCAGCAACGCGATCGACTCAGGTCTTGGTCGGGTCGGGCACGCCTACCGCGCCGGCCACCGATAGCGAGCCCGAGATCGCTACGCCGAAGTTTTCGACGCCCTTGCTGACTGCGTCGCCGATCGGAACCAAGCAAGCGACAGCCGTGACGCTCAGATCGCCGGGCTTCGCAATCAACGCCGCGCTGGCGTCCGCTGTGGCCGAGATGCCAGCGGTGAAGCTCTTGCCGCGGGCTTCAAGCACCACGAGCAGGCGGGGCAGATTCAGCTCGATGGAGCTGATTGCTGCGTCGATTTGAGCTTGAACGTCGACGTTCGCGGTGCCGGACAGCTCGAGGCTGACCTTGGGCGGCGTGCACTCCGCTTTGGCGTTCACGCTCGCGGAACATGAGCCTTCGCAATCCGCGCTCACCTTGCAATCGAGCTTGGCGGAGCCTTCACACTTGGGCAGCGAGCCGTCGGTCTTCGTGCATTGTCCGTTGCACTCGAACTTGACACTACCAGGGACCGCCGTGCACTTCGCGTCGCACGAACCCGAGCACGAGCCTTCGCATTTGACGGCCGCGCCGCCCTTGGCGGTGCAGGTGCCTTTGCACTGACCCTTACACGAGCCGTCGGCCTGAACGCCCGAGGCGCTACCAGCCTTGCCGTCCACCGTGCAATCACCGTCGCACTTACCGTCGCAGGCGACAGCGACGTCCGCGGTGGCCGAGCAGCTACCGGTGCACTTGCCCGAGCAGCTACCGGTGCACGAAATGCTCGGCGCGTCGGCGGTGCCTTCGCAGCTGCCGGTGCACTGCACGGTCGGCAGCTTGCCGCCCTCGCAGGTGACCATGGCGCTGGCGTCGCACTTGCCGTCCACCGTGCAGCTGGCTTCGCAGTTCGCTTGGGCGGAAACGGACGCTTGGCAGGTGGGGGCTACGAAGACGGCCTTGGCGCTGACGCCGAAATCGCCCTTTGCTGAGAACTTGGCCTTGATCGTCGCGGCCGCGAGATCACACCAGGCAGTCGCTCGCGCTTGATCCCCCGTGGTGCCCTCGGCGTCGGCGATCTTCTTGGTGTCCGCGCCCACGTCACGCGCGATGCTCTCGCAAGCCGAAGCCACATCGGTCAACGAGGCGCTTGCCACGGCTGACAAATCCCCGCTCGCTTGCGCGAGCGCGTGGAACTCGCCGTTCGCGGCGCCGCTCATCTTGAAGTCCGCCCCGCTCATGTCTGCGCCGACGACGAAATCCGAGCAGCACAGGCCGGACTGCGCGTCTTTTACAGCGCTGCAGCCGGCGCTCAAGGAAGAGATAACGAGGGCCGAGGCGGCGAGTGCGG